>CANTWQ010000108.1 GCA_947853365.1 uncultured Bacilli bacterium | reverse complement strand
AAGAAAATATGTTTAAAGATATTTTTAATGTATCCGGTTCACTTTATACATTAAATGGTAAAAATTTTATTTCAGGAAAAACTGGCTGGTCAGCAGAAGTAGTTAGTGAATTTGATGAAAATGTGATACAGGAAGAACATATAGATAATGTTTTTGAAAAATTGAAAGAATTAAATGAAAAAGGAGAATTAAAACTTTATCTGTATCCAAACAGACCATCTTTTATTCCCAAAGACAACAGTGATTTGATTATTAAAGTGATCCGATGGAAAAAAAATGGAATAAACATAGAATCATTTTTTAAATTATATCCAGAA
This sequence comes from uncultured Bacilli bacterium, assembly GCA_947853365.1. Classification (GTDB taxonomy): domain Bacteria; phylum Bacillota_I; class Bacilli_A; order RF39; family UBA660; genus Faecenecus. The sequence continues at coordinate 12,510 of CANTWQ010000108.1, read as the reverse complement.
TTAAAAGAACAATATCTAAAACAATTAAAAGAATCCGGGCAATAAACACCGACATTGCACAAAAAAACCGTTGTCAAACAACGGTTAATTTCATAATGGTGGAGAATAGGAGGATCGAACTCCTGACCTCCACGGTGCAAACGTGGCGCTCTCCCAGCTGAGCTAATTCCCCATTATGACTACATACAGTTGGCTATAGGCACAAACCGTAACTGCATTAGCAAGATAATAATACCATGAGATGAAAAAGAATGTCAATACTTTTTCACAAAAAATAAAAAAGATGTTATAATCAAAATGGTGATCGTTAGTGAAAGAATATTTATATTATGATATTTGGGAAGATGAGAGAAACTTATTCCGTGTTTCTTATCATACTTTTTTGGCGGAAGAAAAGAAATATCGATTCGAAAGAAATTATGCTCCCGGAGAAGAATCTTATAGGCAAGCATCATTCCTTTTTTTAGAACTAGCCCAAAAAGAACTTGATCAAATTCATTATCATCGAAATAAACAAGAAAAAGTGGATCGCGTGACAGTAAGATATGGTAATAAAATAGTATGTCTTCATAATCTGTCGAGAATAAAATCTCATCCTACCTTTGGAATTGTTTTAGATAGAATTCGTGCGGAAAGTGTAAAAAAGAAACAGAAGTTAAAACGACGTAACCACTATCAAAGAATTCTAGCCACTTCACTAGTTGCAATTTCCATGGCGGGTCTGATTGGATCCATCATAAAAACTGACACTTCTATCGGTACGAGTGAACCAGATTCCATATCGATATCATCATCGAGTCCCGAAATAGAACAACCACAGATGGAAGTATCAAGACCCGAATCAACGACATTGATGACATCTTCTCCTGTTGCTAATTCCATCCTATCATCGCCTGCTACCATTTCTCCTTCTACTTCAGAACCGGAAAACGATGTAGTAGACGATGTGGAAAGATTTTCAAATGCATTTCATATGACAGTAGAAGAAGCCCTTTCCTTATTCGATCCCGACACATTACCAACGATGAGTAAATTAGAGATTTACGATACAATCAAAAATGAATATTGGTATGGAAATCAATTTGTTTTAGATAGAACACCAACCAAAGAAGATTTGACGTTGCAAGAACGAGAAGATTTGATTTTAGAAATGGCCCGTATGTATGGCATCGAAGATGAAGATACCTTACTGACGATGATCGCTATTTTTCGGCTAGAAACCGGAAATGGAACATCAGAGCTATTATTAGAAAAAAATAACTTTGGTGGCATCCGTGGAAACGATGGAAACTTTCTAGCATATCCTTCTGCAATGAGTGGATCGCAAGCATTTGTAAAAACGATTTTAAATCGCCGGGACGAAAGAATACAAGCGCATATTTACAACGACCAACAGACATTGGCCGAAAATATCTCTTCCGTTTATTGCACAGAACCAGTGAGTGACGATGTGACATGGCACGGTCAAGTCGACGGAATTGTTACTAGGTTAAAAGAAGAACACTATTTGAATAGAACTTTTCTCAATAAGTAAAGATAATAAAGGTGAAACATGAAAAAAATACAAAATCTAATATTTAGTAGAGTAGTCATTACTAGCATTTTGATCGTATTACAGTTATTGCTCTTAATTTTTGCTATTGTTCATTTGAGTGATGCATTTATTTATATTTATTTTATTTTTCTTCTTTTTAGTATTGTGATGACACTCTACATTATCAATCGCAATGTGAGTGCAAGTTTTAAATTACCATGGATACTGTTAATTCTTTTAGTACCCTTGCTAGGAGGAATTCTTTATTTTCTTTTTGGCCATCGCTATATTACCAAGAAAGAGAAGGAACACTGGCAACAAATGATGCAAAGGACCAAAGACTATCATCAACTAGACGATGCAATCAGTCAAGAAGTAATGCAAGAAAGCCCCACTATCTTTGAACAAATGAACTACATCCAAACATTTGCTTATGCACCTATCCATAATGATACAAAGACCAAATATTATGCGATGGGGGAAGATATGATGGATGACCTATTTCATGATTTGCGACAAGCCAAAAAATTTATTTTTCTAGAGTTTTTTATCGTGTCCGAAGGTGAATTTTTTCATCAAGTATTAGAAATCCTAAAGGAAAAAGTAAAAGAACATGTAGATGTGCGCTTGATTTATGATGATTTGGGAAGTATTACTTTTTTATCTAGTGATTTTTATCAAAGAATGGAAAACCTTGGCATCAAATGTATCCCTTTTAATCGCTTTGTTCCAATTCTTTCGATGATACATAACAATCGCAATCACCGCAAGATGATTATTATTGATGGCAAGATCAGTTATACCGGAGGCATCAATTTGGCAGATGAATATATCAACTTATATCCGAAATATGGAAGATGGAAAGATACTGTATTAAGGATGGAAGGAAGTGCCACCAACAATCTCACGTTACTATTTTTAGAATCATGGGATTTTCACCGGGCAGAAAAAACAACACTCCAACACTTTTTGTATCAAGGCGCAAAGGAACCTATCAAAGGGTATGTACAACCATTTGGAGATAGTCCTCTAGATCAAGAAGAAATTGCGAAAAATGTCTATATGAATTTAATCAACGGCGCTACCAAATATATTTACATCAACACTCCTTATTTCATTGTGGATTTTGATATGTTGGATGCACTATGTCGAAGCGCCAAAAAGGGGATCGACGTTCGAATTATGTTACCACATATTCCTGATAAATGGTATGTCCAATTAGTATCCCGTTCTTATTATAAAACGTTAATTCAAGCTGGAGTCAAAGTGTATGAATATCGGCCTGGTTTCAATCACGCCAAAAGTTTCGTTGTCGATGATGAAGTCGCAGTTATTGGCTCGATCAACTTAGACTATCGTAGCTTGGTACATCATTTTGAATGCGCTGTTTACCTGTATCAAACTGACAGTGTTCTTGACTTAAAAAAGGATTTTTTACAAACCGAAAAAGATGGTCTTTTAATGAAAGAAGATACCTTTTTACAACTTCCTTGGTATGCACAAGTTTTTTGTTCTGTTTTGAAGATTTTTGCACCACTCTTATAAGTTGTAAAAAGAAAATAGTTATAATATAATAGAGATAGAGGTGGACTATGAAAGTATTGCTCTATACAGAAGGACTAAATACAATTGGAAAATCAGGGCTTGGAAAAGCAATTGAGCATCAGAAAAAAGCATTAGACTATGTTGGAATTGAATACACGTTGGATAAAGAAGATACTTATGATCTGGCGCATATCAATTTTTATGGACCGAAATCTTATTTGTTAGCGAAATCATTAAGAAAAAAACACATCCCCATTGTCTATCATGCCCATTCGACAGAAGAAGACTTTGAAAATAGTTTTATTTTTAGTAAGCAAGTAGCACCATTATTTAAAAAATGGATCAGTAAATGTTATCGTATGGGAGATGTGATCGTAACACCGACACCTTATTCGAAACGTTTATTAGAAAATTATCATTTAAATAAACCCATTTATGCCATATCCAACGGTATTGAACTTTCATTATTTAAGCCAGATAAAAAAAGTGGAATCGAATTTCGTGAGGCTTATGGTTATACCAAAGACGATAAGGTCATCATTGGTATTGGCCTTTATATTGAGCGAAAAGGTATTATCGATTTTGTAGAATTGGCTAAGCGATTACCAGAATATCAATTTATTTGGTTTGGTTATAGTCCATTGGCCGCGACGACTAAAAATGTAAGGGATGCAGTGAATACCAAATTGGATAATTTGAAATTTGCTGGATATGTCGAACAAGAAATGATACAAAAAGCGATGAACGGTTGTGATCTATATTTATTTCCAACTCTCGAAGAAACGGAAGGAATTCCTATTATTGAAGCCTGTGCTTGTAAAACCAATGCCATTATTCGTGATATTCCAATTTTTGAAGGTTGGTTAGAAGACGGAAAAAATGTTTATAAGGCCAAAGATGTCGACGATTTTGAACAAAAAATCAAAGCATTCTTTGCCGGAAAATTGCCATCACTTGTAGAAAATGCATATCAAGTTGCCTTGGAACGCGACTTAAAAAATATTGGCAAAGAGTTAAAAAAAGTATATGAAATTGCGATTGACACTGTATCATCAAACGCAAAAACAAAGTAAAAAGACACATGGCAACATGTGTTTTTTCAAGGCTTTATTAAAATCGCGTTTCAGCTTTTTCTTTTTCGGCTATCTGATAAATCATACCCATAAAAATCATATAGGAAAGAAGGCTACTTCCACCATAGCTGATAAAAGGTAAAGTAATACCCATAATAGGAAAAAGACCAATGGTCATGCCAATGTTTTGTACTTGTTGAAAAACAAGAATACCGACAATTCCCAGAATGGTTAATTTTGAAAACAAAGAAATAGTATTTGCGCGTGCAAGATGTAACAAATAAAGATCAAAGAAAAGTAAAAACAGAAGAAATAATATGGATGCAATTAGTCCAAAATTAGAGGCAAAAACCGCAAAGATAAAATCGGTACCGGATTCTGGAAAATAAACAGGTGTATTTTTATAGCCATGCCCAAAAAGGCCGGCGGAACCGATGGCAATTAACGCATTTTCTAGCTGGAAGCCTGTTCCACTTTGCCAATCGAGAAGACGATCGATACGGTAGAATATTTGATTTCCGAAAAGAGAAATCAACAAATCCTGTTTTTGATAGTAAAGGAATAAAATGCCACCAATCGCACACAATAAAAGCGAAAAGAAAAGAAAAAACCATTGTTTACGAATCCCTGATCCAAGAAGAACCATACCAAGAATAATAAAATAGATAAGGACCGCGCCCGTATCAGGTTCTAAAAATGTGAAAACACTAGGGACTAAAGTCAAAAGACCCATTTTGATGAGATACCAAAATTCTTCTTTCCAAGTTGGATTTGGATGTTTTTGAAAGAAGAGGTAGGTAGAACGCGCCAGCATCAATAACAAAAAGATTTTCATAAATTCACTCGGTTGAAAACTACCAATCCCAGGAAAAACAAACCAACATTTACTGTTGTTGACTTCTGTTCCAAAAGGAAATAATAATAGAAGCAAAAAGACACAAAACCAATATCCATAAGGCGTAATTTGAAAGATGCGTTTTAATCCCAAAAATTTAACTCCGAATAAAACCAAAATACCAAAGATAAACCATATCGCTTGCTTTAAAACAAGATTTCCAAGATCGCTAGATAAGTAAAGAGAAGCCGAAGAAATAGTAATTACACTAAGAAAAAAGGAAACAAACAGGAAGAAGAAAAACCATTTTGGTAAAAATAAAAAGAATTTTTTCACTCGCACCACCACTAATAATATGGAATCATTTGACAAGTTTTATGCGCATCTATCATACAATGTGTTAGGAGGCACATATGAAAAAAAAGTTACCAAAAGTAGTTCCACTTCCCATTTCCAAAAAAATTGATCATAATAGAGAGATCTATTATTCGAAAGAGGATTACAAAGTATCTATTCCTGAGAAGAACATAGAAGGAACCCCATTACAGATGGATCATCCCTCTACCAAACAAATTGTAAAGAAGATTGATGAAGTTTTCCATTCCATTCATCATAGTTTTCATATACCTGTTCTCATCAAAACCAAGGATAAAACTTATCGTACGAGACTTGCCGGCAAATTTGGTAATTACTTGTTGACAATGGATGATGAAGAAATTAAAATTACGGACATTTTAGATTTTCAAATATTAGGGCAATAAAAAAGCATTGGGTTTTCCAATGCTTTCCTCTTATGCACAGGCAATATAAGTGTCTGGCAAACATTTTAAAATGCCTACACAAGATAAATTGATTGTGAAGAAGCTATCGGTTGCCACATAAGGTGTCGTATCACTCGATGCCGTATCAGGGTTAGGGGCAAGAACCCGGCATGTACAGCAACATCCATCTAGGTTTTCGACACGGAAGACATTGCTCGTTCCATCACTACCATTTAATGTATATGGCATAATCCATTGCCCACCATCGCAACAACGATAGAATGTAACGGGTCTCGTATTGTAACAAGTAAAGCTAGGGACAGGGCCTAAGAAAGGTTTGTCGCAACCTTCCGGACAAGTTTCCACTTGACTACCACGTTTTTGCAATTTTAAAATGACACTTAAAATATCATTAAAACAACTGCATCCATCATTGTTATTTCTAGTGGTGTTATTTTGATCACACATCGTATTTCCTCCTTCCATAAAATGCATTTCAAGAAAATAGGGAATATAAATTCCACAAGATAATAAATACAGGAACTGTAACAAACTCCTTTCGAGTTTTCACCCAAGCCATTTTGAAAGAGCCTGTTTTTATGGTATTTTATTTCATTTATTATCTAATATAACGTATTCATTTTTCCTTATTTGGTGTGTTATTTCTACCTAGCTTTCGATAAAAACATTGCCCCTTTCTATGATTTGTTGTATAATGAAAAAGTAGGTGATAAACATGGAATATTTCCTATTAGCGTTATTCTTTTTGATCGTGGTATTGGCAATTTTAAAAGCCAATAAAAAAGACGCACACATCGAGATGAATAAATTAGTAGATTATTTGGGCGGAAAAGATAACATATTAGAAACCGAGACCAATTTATCTAGATTTAAAGTAACCCTCAAAGATGTATCGTTGGTGAATAAAGAGGCCATTCAAAAATTAGGCGCCAAAGGAATTGTCGAGATAGATCATCAATTAAAAATTATTCTCGGCAGTAATTCAAAACAGTTAAAAAAATATATTGATGATTTGAAGAAGTAATTTGGTTACTTCTTTTTTTTAGAAAATTCGTCGCTTTTTGCTGTTTTTCGACAAAAGACGACAAAAAATTATCATAGAATGAAAATGAGGTGAAGAAGTGTGCTCACATGCTTAGAAGTATTGTTAGAAAATATTATTTTTATTCTCTTTCCATTCTTAGTTTATTTGCTATTTAGTGCGTATCAAAAAAATCTCAGTAAGAAAGAAGACAGTTTGTTTTGTAGTTTAGCACTATTTACATCGCTTTATCTTCTGTTGCGCTTTCAAAATGGTAATCTTTGTACAAGTGCCAATGTTTTATTAGATATTCCTCTGTTAATCGGTTATCTGAAAGGAAAAAAGAAAACCTGTTTGATTCTATCGTTCGTTCTCGGAGGGTTTAAAATCCAAGCGTTAAAATATCCCATGCTCTTTATTTTGTTAGAGTATCTTACATACTATGTAGTATATGCCTTTGTTGTAAAAAAACGGCTTATGTTAAGTGGAGTTATCGATATTTTTGTTTTATTAAAATCCTTTTTCTATTCGATGACAGTATTCTTCTTTGTTTATCCAAAAGAACCTTTTTATCGAAACTTTACAGAAGTATTACTCAGTATGATTTTGTTTTATGCGACGGGCTATTTAATTTTATATGTGATCGAGAAGGGAGAAGATATCATCAGTTTAAATCAAACCCTAAAAGAATTGGAAAAAGAAAAGACCTTGCGTAATTCCTTATTTCAAATTACTCACGAAATAAAAAATCCTATCGCTGTTTGTAAAGGATATTTGGACATGTTTGATCCTTCTAATCCAGAGAAGACAAAGAAGTATTTACCGATTGTCAAACGTGAGATTGAAAGAACTTTGGTACTGATGGATGATTTTCTGGATTATACAAAAATTAAAATAGATCCAGATATTATGGATATCTATTATCTAATGGAAGAGACCACTTTAGAATTACAGCCATTATTTAAAGAACAAAAAATTGATTTCCAAGCCATGATTCCCGATGATGAATTATATTACTATGGCGATTATAATCGTCTAAAACAAGTATTAGTGAATCTATTTAAAAATGCGATTGAAGCCAAGGATCCTAAGAGACCATTACATATGGAGGCCTCTATCAAGAAAAATGGCGATATTGTGGAAATTATGATTCGTGATACTGGACGGGGCATGGATGAAGAAACCCTATCACATATGAGTGAAATGTTCTATACAACCAAACAACATGGAACTGGATTGGGAGTGGCACTATCTTTTGAAATTATCGCTCGTCATCATGGAACCATGACATATCATTCCGTTTTAGGTGAGGGAACGACAGTTATCATATCTCTTCCAATCATGAACCCACAAGAAAAGATGGCCTAACCATCTTTTAAATTGCGCGATACCGATCGGCATCTTTCATTGGATTTTTTAGATCAATATGATCATAGAATAAAATTCCATTTAAATGATCAATCTCATGTTGAAAGGCAATGGCCAGTTCTTCTCGTGCTCGAATACGAATCTTTTGTCCTTTGGTATCGTATCCTTCCACAGTAACACGGGCATATCTTGGAACAATTCCCTCTACATCACGATTGACACTTAAGCATCCTTCTCCTTGCTCAACATAGATTTTTTCTACAGAGTTACTAATGATTTTAGGATTGATAACGACGTAAGTATCAAATACGCCTTCTTCTACTTCGTGAACAATCGTAATATAACGTTTGGGAATTCCTAACTGAATGGCCGCCATTCCCATTCCTGGTCGTAAATCATATTTTTCGGCCAATTTTTCAATTTGACTATCGGTTAAATAAGTTACCATGAGATCGATATATTTTAAATCTTCGTCCGACATAGGGAAGGTAACTTCCTCACTGACCAAGCGCAGACGCTTATCTTTTTCATCTAAAATATCTTTTGTTTTTAGCATCGTAAATCACCACGACCATATTTTAACAAAAAAAAGCAAAAAAAGAAAGAAAAACTTTCTTTCTTTTGGCCTAGATGATTAACGTGACCATCTAGAACCGATCACGATAACTAATAAGATAAATAAAACGAGTACGATTGCATAACTAGATGTATTATTTCCAAAACCTCCGCCATATCCAAAGCCGTTATTACAACAGCCCCATGACCAAGGTGTGAAATTATTGTTACATCCGCAGGAACCGCCACCATAATAATACATATTCATTCCTCCTTTATGTGTTATCTAATATAAAGTATTCTAACTCTTTCCTATTTGCCATTAAAATCGCCTAAAAACTCTTAAATAATCCCGGAAACTGTGATATGATATTATTAGAAAATAAAAAGAGGGTGATTGTATTTGAGTATCAAAAAAATTTGGAAATACATGGATAAACCTCTTTTCTTTTTGACCATATTTCTTTTTGCAGTAGGCTTGATTATGATTTTTTCTTCATCCAATGTCATTGCTTATATGCAAAATAAGGCGAGTCCCTCACGGTATTTTATGAAACAATCTATCTTTTTGGCCATCAGTTTTATCGCTGCTTTTATTTTAATGCAAGTAAAGACGAAAAATTATGAGCCTTTTTCGGTGATAGGAATCATTGGTATTATTGGAATGCTTATCTATGTTTTAATTTATGGACCGATGCAAAATCAGGCGGTCAGTTGGATCGATTTGGGTTTTTTCAGTATTCAACCGGCTGAATTTGCAAAAGTGATCATGATTGTTTTTATGGCTTGTTACTACGAGAGAAAAAAAGATCATTTGGATAAATATATGACCAGTTTATTGCCAATTGGCATTGGTATTATCATTGCCGCTTTGATTTTTGTGCAACCTGATTTGGGAACGATGCTTATTTTTTCTTTTATTGTTTTTTATCTATTTTTGGCATCTCCGGTGAGTAAAAAAATTAAAACGAATATTTTACTTCTTTGTGGAGGCATGCTTATCGTTGGAATGGTGGCTATTTTTGCATCGGGAGGGACGCTGCTGTTGGATCGGCAATTGGAACGATTGAATTTTTTTGATCCATGTAGTCGTTATACAGATCAACGAGGAACGGGCTATCAAGTATGCAATAGTTATATTGCCATTAACAATGGTGGTTTATTTGGCGTAGGTCTAGGGAATAGTACGCAGAAATATCTTTATTTGCCCGAGGCCCATACCGATGCTATCTTTGCCGTCATTATGGAAGAATTAGGACTCATTTTATCCGCCGGAATTATTGTTCTATATTTTTTTGTGATTGGTCGGATTATCAAAATTGGCAAGTGCAGTTATACGATCCGTGGAGCCATGATGTGTTATGGCGTCAGTGCTTATATCTTTATTCATATCATCGTTAACTTAACTGGATTGTTTGGCCTATTACCATTAACCGGAGTGCCACTACCATTTATGAGTTATGGAGGAAGTTTCGCGATGTGCCTCGTTTTGGCCCTTGCGATTGTACAAAGAGTTAACATCGAAACGAAAATGGAAGAATTAAAACAAAAAAATAGTAAAAATAAAAAGAAATAAAGTGCCTTCTTGCTTATAGTAAATTGTAAGGAGGTTTTTTTATGCCAATAAAACATTTAAATCCCAAAGAAGTTGTGACCTTTTGGATCAAAGTAATCGGTGGTATTTTGCTGGTAGTGGGAGGAGTGATATTCTTTTTCTATGGATTGCCTAAATTAGAAGGTGAAAGAGAAGAAGAGATTATTCCACTAGAAAGCCCTATATTAGAAGAAATTCCAGTAGAGAACGATTCAACTCCTACGCCAAGTCCCCCTCAGGCGACGGAATCTGTCGTATCGATCAAAGGATGGATGGTCGATATCAAAGGGGCCGTTACTTCGCCTGGGACATATGCTGTCGATGATTCGATGCGTATTATTGATGTTATCTATGAAGCCGGAGGACTGTTAGATACCGCAGACACCTCGATGATCAATCTATCCAAACGTGTCGAAGATCAAATGGTGATTATTATTTATACCAAAGAAGAAGTCGTAAATTTTATCAACACCAAAGAACAAGAAACCTTAAAACAGGAATTGTGTGATACGTCACAACCTCCAAATGATGGATGTGTCGATACGGATGATGAAACCATCGATGTGAATGATGAAACCCTACCAGAATCTTCTTTTCCTGTCTCGCTCAATCAAGCAACCAAAGAAGAATTGCAACGCTTGCCGGGAATTGGCGAGGTAAAAGCAGATGCGATCATTGCTTATCGGCAAGAACATCCCTTTACTAGCATCGAACAATTATTAGAAGTTTCCGGAATTGGAGAAAGTCTGTTTGCTAGCATCAAAGATAAAATCACATTATAATCTTCTTTCTTTTCTTGTTTTACTTGTCACAATCATTCTTTGTGTTTGGTATGTAAATAACATTCCATTAGAAGTGGGAAGAAAGCTCAAAATAACGGGAACTGTCCGCGAAATCAAAAAAACAACTTATCAAGACCAAATCATCATCGAAAGCAATCATCACAAGTACTTAATAGAAACGGACGAAGAATTACCGATTACATTAAAGGATACGGTAACTTTCCAAGGGACAGTTGCTGAGATTGAAAAGGCGACCATGCCTAATGTTTTCAATCCCCAGTCCTATTGGCTTGGAAAAGGTGTGATTGGAAAATTAGAAGAAGTTACGTTTCTAGAAGTAAGACCCAAAGACTCTATCAAAGAATGGCTATATCAGAAAATAGCCAATCATCCATTAGAAGGCTACATGGCATCTTTATTATTATCTGATTTTTCTAGATTGGAAGATGCCATCGTAACGGCTTATCAACAAACCGGACTGATTCATCTATTGGGCGTATCCGGAACTCATATTGTATTGATTGATTCTTTGTTTCGGCGTTTTTCTTTTCCTAAATGGATGAAGTGGCTTTTCTTGAGCGTATATTTTTATCTCCTGTATCCTAATTTTGCTTTTACCAGATCGTTCATTTATCATTTGTTACCACGGTCCAAAACCTATGGTCTTGCTAAAAACTTTCTGGCAATTTCTATTGCTTTATGGATCGATCCATTTGCATTATTTAGTGTTGGTTTTTATTATGCTTCACTTCTAAGCACCGTAGCATTTCTACTCATGCGAAAGATGGAGAAGAAAAAGAAAAAGAAAATAAAAGAATTATTATCTTTTTCACTCTGGATGTTTCTATTTCAAGCTCCTTTAACCATTTATTTTTATTTTGAAGTCAATGTATTATCTCCTTTCATTCAACTAGTGATGACACCATTACTCACCATGTTCTTATTTCCAAGTGTGTTAATCACATTTGCGATTCCTATTTTAACTCCTATTACGACCATTATCGTATCAGGACTCGATCGATTGTTATTATGGTTATCTTCGACAGTTTCTATGAACATTCTATTTGGCAAACCATCGATTGCAATATTAGTTCTTACCTACGCGTTACTGTTTTTGGCACTGATTATTTTTCAAAAGCGCAAACGCTTTGCCGTTTTTTTATGTATCTTTGCCTTTCTTCTTTTGTCTGGCCCAAAAGGAACTGATGAAGTTGTTTTCTTAGATGTAGGTCAAGGCGATAGTATTTGGATGAGACTAGATGACAAAACGATTTTAATTGATACAGGATGTTATAAACAAAAGCAAATGGTATCGTTTCTCAAATCCAAAAAAGTATCCCATTTAGATTACTTGATTTTGACGCACGGGGATTATGATCACATGGGAGAAGCGATTAATTTGGTTGAAAATTTTAAAGTAG
>CANTWQ010000107.1 GCA_947853365.1 uncultured Bacilli bacterium | reverse complement strand
CTATATCATTTTTTGAAAGATGCGACAACATTTTTAATCATTATTCACTAAAATTCGATTGTATTGTTCCCGATACATGACGTCTCTTCATAGACGAATACCGTTGATCAAAAGGTTTCGTTTTCTCTGGCAATGGATGTTTGATCTAACCACTCTCGAGGCATTCTGGAACCTTTTTTATGTAACTTATTGTATGTAGACGTTTTGTCTTCATTTCTATTATATTATATTTTATAAAAGACCTTTTTCAGCATGAAGCAAGAATATTTCATGTAAACGAGTGCTTTGAACAAAGTGAAAGGATTGATTTTGTATGGATATTGTAAAAGTTTTTGGTACTAATTTAAAAAAATATCGTACTGCCATTGGATTATCACAAGAGGCATTTGCCAATAAATGCGGTTTACATCGTACTTATATCAGTGCAATCGAATGTTATCGAAGAAGTATTTCTCTTGAAAACATACAACGTATTGCCAATGCCCTAGGAATTGAAACCTACCAATTATTTCTTGAAGATAAGGAGAAACAATCAAATGACTAACGATATCAAAGAGTTTAGAGACGGTATATTTGCACTTCGGACTCGTCGGTTTGGAACAGTCGCCGAACTGATGATTGAATCCCTTTACCATTTTGCAGAATCGCAAAACCAATTTCATGATAGATATGATAAAGTTAACCAGCAGAAAATCGAAATCAAATTCTCTACTGTTATGAAAGAAAACGAAGAAATCATTAACCGTTTGAATGTAATCGATCAATGCAAAAAGGCTAACCTTGCCAATCGCGCATTAAATAGTACGGAAATCGATTCTTTTGATTTTGACTGTAATATTCAACAGGTCAAGCCGTTAGAATTTGATATTCTCTACTATGGTTTGTTTTTTGCAGATCGGATTGTCATTTTCAAGGTTCATGCCAATGAAGTTTCGCGTTGTCCTGGTTACTCAGACAAGCAACACAAGGGGAATCAGGGAGAAGGACAATTTCATCTCAATCGTAATAATCTTCATTATCATATGCAACATCATTTTGTACAATGGCTTACTTATGAGGAGTTATATGCTTTGTTTTGTCGCCTTTAAGAAATAGTGGCTTGTTACATAACGCAATTTCAATGGTATGCCTATCCTCTATACTTAGTCCATATAGTTTCATAATATCATTATCTAAATCATCATAGAGTTCTCTCATGTGATCAGTCGCATTTATGATGCGATCTACTTTTTTCACGATAGCATTTTGCAGTTCTTTAGAAACTACAGGGATGGGTACTTGTTCAATATGGGAACGGAGTAATTTAATAGAGTTGAAGCGTTTCAAAAGAAAGAAAGTAGCAACGCTTGAGTTCAATATCGCCAAAATATATTTCATCGCAAGTCCCGCAATTTCGGGAATCACAATGTTACAACTATTCAAAGAAAGCGTCTGCTTGTCATCATATGCGAATACAGGAACTTCACTAACAAAACGATATAACAGTTTTTCCTTGGCTCGATATATTTCCGTCGGAGCCACTTGCTGAAAAGATTTAGGATCAAAATGAATGTAGTTTCCCGATGGCGTGATACCATATTTTTGAATATCACTTCCCTTTAAAATGATTTCATTATCTTCCCGCTTCTCGGTGGACAGGTATTCTTGGTTGTTGCCAGTAACAATACCAAGGGCAAATTTCGCGTTATCTTTTAAATAGGCAACATGTTCTATCTTGTTAATAGCATCCAAACACTGATTCTCTTGATCAGATATATGAAATGAAAGAATCCCATCGGGAAAAACTCGTGGTTTTAAAATTGTAAAGTTATTGTCTCTAGTTGAAACCTTACATCCCATTATCGTTCTTTGGCCATCTTTGGCAAGGCCAAGAATCATAGAAGGACATTGCACACCTGTGAAAACATTTCCTAAATAAGTAACAAATTTAAAAGAGCAGGTATCTAACATCAACCTTCTTACTCTATTATGAGCCGCAACATTCAAAATAGCTTCTGGCAGAACAAAAGCTAGTACACCATTTGGTTCCAACATAGACAATGCCTTTTCCACAAATAAATCAGAAGATTCTACTTTTGTGCCAGTCGCTGTTTCAAATAAACAACGACATTTTTGCTTTTCCTCTTCGGAAAAATCACTTCCCCATGGTGGATTACCAAGAATTACATCAAATTTTTGCTGAAAAGTTTCAAAGTAAGTATTGCCAATCATAATTCTAGTACGAAGATCAGAAATTGAAACTTCTGGAGCAACAAGCGCAATGTTGATTCGAGTCAAATAAACATTGATAGGATCAATATCTTGTCCATACAAATGAGAAAAATCTATTCCATTGACACCAAGACTCAATAAAAAATTACCTGTTCCACAACAAGGATCACAAATGGTTTTATCTTTCAAATTAGAATCATTCTCATATAATCGTTTCATCAGTTTGTGAACTACTTTCTCAGGAGTATAATAAATTCCTGATTTCTTACGGTTTCCAACATCTTGCAAGCAAATGTAGACAAAGCCCAAAGAATCTTCCCCTCTTACAAAAAGAATTGGCTGATTTAAGATAACATGCAATCTTTCAATCAAAGCAAAATCAATGGTATTATTTCCAATAAGATCTTGAATTAAAAACTTAAAATCATCCGGTTGGGGTTGCAAAAGAAACCTTTGTAAAACAAAATTATCTGAATATGAAATTCCACGACTCTGATAGTAAAGCTGGACAGCAAAATTGGCGAGAATTACTAATAATTCTTTTTTATTTCTGATGACATCGAGTTCTAATAACTCTGAGACCAATCTTCTATTTTCTTCTGTATGGATATAATTTTTATAAAGCGATTTCCCTGTGATACTTTTTTTGTTTCTCCGACTTTTTAGTTTTACATTATCCAGTGATTTTAATTCAGAAACAAAATTTTTAATGTATTCATAACTAAATCGTTGCTCATCCATATCAGGTGCAAGTTTCCCTAAACGAATCCAGTTTTTAGCAGTTGCTTTTGATATAGATAATATTTTACATATATCATCAAGATCGAGATCCTTTTGCGACGCCTCTAAAAGAACACTTTGTTTTTTATCTTTCATCTTTTTTCGACCATCGACAGGCTTTTGTGCTTTTTTCGGTATCATCCATACCCCATCCACCATCTTGGCACCACAGATACGTCCTTGCTCACATAGCAACTGCACTCTACGTTTTGATAAATTAAATTTAGCCGCAGCATCACTTACCGAAAGATACATGTCATCTTCTCCTTATCTTAATGATTGCATTATACTCTACAATGCGAACAATGTCAAACATTAATGATTTTGTTTTGGACGAGAGAGGATGATTGATATTCATTTTAGAACTGCTATTATAAGATTTCTATTTCTTCTTCCAACGATCCATCTTCATTTAAAAGTTCAACAATTTCTTTGCCATGCAATTTTACTTTAATTTCCGGAAGAATGTTCATTTTTTTTAATTCTTCTATATTTCGAGGGTGATCATAGATTAACTGTTCCAATTCCTTATCCGTAAAAATATAGTATGTAGGAATTTGATTTCTTTTGGCTTTTTCATAACGATATTGCCTTAATTTCTGATACAAAGAATTCTTTTGATCCACGATCGTGTATTTTGACAGAAAAGACGTATCATTTCCGGCATCGATTTCTAAATAAGCTTCAGCAAATGATCTCATAGCTTTTTGACTTGATAATAACATTTTATCGTAATGATTGATATCATTGGTAATATATTCGACAAGTTGATCTGCACGAACAACGTGATTTTTGATTTCTTCCGATGCTTTTTCCATTGATACAATCGACTTTGGATTGCAAATGACAACTAACGGTTTATACCAAAGGGTGTCAAAGGTCTTTTCATTTAGCAAGCGATTTATCATATGATTGCTTTTTAACCATCTTTTTTTCAAAACTTCACGATGTCGTAAGGCTTGTTGATAAGGAGAATAAATTGCTTCTTTGATATTTTTACCATTTATTTCATACTCTCTTTGAAATTGACCTTTGGCATCAATTGTGATATTTCCAATTAGGTTTTTACATTCTACCAAATAGATATATCCTTTGGTAATAATCATATAATCGATTTGTGCCTTTAGATCTTCATAAGTAATTGTAATATCATGTAATACGTACATTCCTAAATTGGCATGTTTTAATTCAAATTCTATTTGCTTTTCTCCAGCAAGGCCTAGTTCTAACAAAAGAATATCTTGCTCTATTTTATCCTTTTCTCTGACTTTATTTCTTACTTTTTTTAGTTCCAAAATTTGTCTTTCTAAAGCACTATTTTTCTTTAAAAAGATTGTATCATAAAATTTGTTAAATATTTCCATATGATTCACCCTATTTGCATGATAACATACTTACCTATCATTTTCTATTATTTTATTCAAATTCCTATCCATTGACATGCAATCATAGACCAAAAGAGATTGACACTTTCTGTAAGACTGATATGATATTGATATCGAAAGGAAAATAGTTATGTATACAACTGAAAAAAACTTAAATAAACTGCACCGTAATCAAGCTACCTTTTTTCTGGATCCAAAAGAACAAATAGAATTAAAAAAGAAATTGAAACATACGTCGTATCATATTTACCTTCCCTATCCGGATAGTGAAAAAAATATTTTTTATACAACGAATCCACCAAAGGTTGTACTATTTGAAATTAAATCTAAAATTCCTTTAGAGCACCGCGATATTTTAGGAACTGTCTTTTCGCTTAATATCACAAATGAGGTTTTTGGGGATATCATTATTACCAATCAACATTATTATATCTATGTTTTAGAAAGTATGGCTCCCTATATCAAAAATAATTTATTGATGATTAAGAATTCCCATGTCATTCTAGATGAGATTCCTTTAGAAACATTACAAGATTATCATAGAAAGTTTGAAACAATTACCATCATTGCTTCTAGCAATCGATTAGATACAATGATAGCAAGACTTACTCAAACAAGTAGAAGTCAAGTATTGGAAAAATTTAGAAATAAAGAAGTTATCTTAAATTATAATATTGCGAAAAATAATTCCTATCTCTTAAAAGAAAATGACGTTTTTAGTGTTCGAAAATACGGAAAATATCGTTATATTGGAATTAAGAAAGAAACCAAGAGTAAAAACTACATGATTGAAATCAAGAGATATCTATAAGCTTTTTCCTTCTCGTCTCTACACTTATCCATTTCATCTATCAACCATTTTTATGACATCCTCTTCGCACCTCTATAGTTTCACTTTTTCTTTTATCTATTGATCCTTCTTAAAACGGTATTACATTTACCATCATCACTTTATCGCATTCGTCCTACGAAGCTTTCAAATAAAGAATACTTGCACCTTCTCCTGGTAATGGTAGTGTTAGAATAGATTTATAGGCATCGACAACACTCTTCATTTTGCTTGTTGTTTTCCAATACATTGTAACAGGTTTGTGTTGCGATTCCTTTTTTTATAACAAAAAGGATCCTGAAATTTCGTTCAGCACCCCTTAATGTTTTAGGACCATTTTCTTCTATAGGATACATCTTTTTTATTTTTTCTCTTAATGGCAATCCCATTATTAAATATTTTCGTAGCATAGCTTTTCTTAAATCATAAAACCTAAACTTATCTATTCCCATTTCTTTCTTAATCATTTTGTTATTTTATATATATATTATTTTTGAATACACTTTGATACCTATCAATTGTTTCATTCACATCAAACCAATATACACTAGTCAAAATTCCATCAGATGGATCCACCTCTGTTCTTTCTAATTTGCCACCTAAAGCTTGCATGGTT
>CANTWQ010000106.1 GCA_947853365.1 uncultured Bacilli bacterium | reverse complement strand
GTTGCTAAATACATTTTTACATATTTTTCATCCAAAGTTGAATCAGCTTCTTTTGTTGCAAAGATTTCATAATTTACAGTTGCATTACCAACCAAATTAGAAGTAACTGTAAATTCAAAATCAGTATCTGCAGATACTTTTCCTTCCTCATCTGACATAGGAAGCGCATTTTCAATCGTAATACCATTTTCTGGTTCTTTATAATTAAATGTTAAAGTACCAGTTTGGATACTGTTTTCTTGCGTTCCTTGGCCTGTATAAGTAAAGAATGCAAATGATACTCCTACAACAGCAACGACTAGAATTGCAACTCCTAATACCGAAAATAAGACTTGCTTTGTTGAATTATTGTTCTCCATAACTCCTATCCTCCTTACAATATCAATCTTATCAAAACAAAATTCATTTTGCAATAGGCCAAGCAAAGTTTTTTTGGAAAAACACATCGTTTGTCAATATTTTTTACAAAAATAGAAATAAAAAAGGAGATTACCATCCCCATCTCATAATTTCAAATTGAATATGATACTGTCTACCAATTTGCCTCGTTTCAGCTTCTGATGTATATAACAAATCCATTGTTTTACCATTGATTGCTCCTCCACGATCTAAAACAACGGCGATAATAGGTTCGTCAGAAAAAGCAAAATTAGAAATTCTAACAACGGTTCCGCATGGAATCTGTTGATCCGCCGCAACGATCCTTACTGTTCCATAAGTCGCATCTTCAAAATAAATGTTACCATTGCGTACATCTTGTCGTGGTGGACAACCTACACGCCCACCGCATCCGACACAATCCGGGCCATAGCCAGTCATCGTACCATAAAAAATAATCGGTTCTTCAGATCCAAGGCTTACAATCTCATCCATTGATTCGACAAGTGTTGGTGTCTGTTCTTCTAAAATATTATTATACTTGGTTACAATATGCATTGCTTCTAACGATTTGGTACGATTCATATTGTAAGTAACTACGCTCTGATGTGAATTCCCAGATGCTATAATTACAAGAGCAGAGCCAAAAAGCAATAATATCAAAAATCGTTTCATCAATACATATGACGCTTTTGATTCCTTCTTCTTCTTTGGCAAAGCAATCACCTCAACTGTTGAAGTAATCATAACATAATTCTTACTGCAAGTCAAATAACTGACAAGCATTCGCTGTCGTTATACGACCAACTTCCTCCGTTGATACCCCTTTCACTTCGGCGATTTTTTTCGCAATCACCGGAATATTCCAAGGTCCATTGATACTCCCACGATAAGGAACTGGCGCAAGATAAGGACTATCAGTTTCTAATAAAAGAGAAGAAAGCGATACAGCATCCACCACTTGATAAAGCTTGCTATTCGTAAAAGTAACGACTCCACCAATTCCAAGCAAAAATCCACGGGCAATGAAAGCCTTGGCCATTTCCACACTTCCACTAAAACAATGCAAAACTCCTTTGACTGAATATTCTTTCAATATATCATACGTTTCTTGCATGGCATCTCGCGTATGAATTACTACCGGCATTTGATATTTTTGCGCAAGCTCCAACTGCTTGCGAAATAAAGCAATTTGCTTTTCCCGATTTTTCTTACCATAATGGTAATCTAACCCGATTTCACCAATTCCAACAACCTTTTTATGAGAAAGCAAAGACTCTAACCAAACTAGATCTGCATCTGTTACCGTATCCGCTTCTGATGGATGATACCCAATTGTAAAATATACATCCTTCACATCCTCCATCATCCATATCTCACGAATACTTTCTTTACTACAAGCCGAAACAAGAAACAGAGAAACCCCCACTTCTCTTGCCCTTTCTAACACTTGATGATAATCCTCATAAAAATCATGATCCAAATGAAAATGTGTGTCCGTAAACATAATATCACCATCAACATTATAACAAAAAAGAATAGAAAATCTATTCCGTAATTTTAATAAAAAGATATCGAATCACACAACCGAACAAAAAGAAACAATAAATAATATCAAGCGAAGAACGGGATGATACAGATAGAAACAAAATAAAAGTAAAAAAAACGATCAACAAGAAGAGTACTATCCTGACATCTTTTTTCAGAAGTTTTCTCATAGCGTGCAGTCCTTTCATCATATTTAACTACCACTACTACCCTACTACTTCTTATCACTACCCTTTCACTATAACATAAATAAAAAAAGAAACAATCGAATTTTGTTCCTTTTTCTTTGCCTTGACAACTTTTTTACACGATAGAACGAGCAAGCGTTTGGGCAATTTCAACTAACTTTTTATCTTTATCAATTCGCATAAACAAAATCTCTGCTTCTTGTAGTTGATAGTTTCCATCATTTTGATATGTAAGAAGTTGGCAACTAGTTCCTAATTGATGCAAAATAGAAGCGGCAGTATCGGGTAAAAAAGCCTGTAATAATACTGCTGAAACACGAATCGATTCTAGCAAGTGATAAAGAACTGTCATCAAACGATCCTTCTTTTCATCTTCTTTCGCCAAGGTCCAAGGCATCGTTTCATCAATATATTTATTACTACGTCTTAGAAGAAGCATAATCTCATCTAACGCATCTCCTACTTCCAAACCATTCATTTTCTCTTCTACTTTACGAGGTAAATCTTGAATCATTTCAATAAATCCATCATCCATAATATCTTTGGCATGGGCATTTTGAATCGATCCATTAAAATATTTATGTCCCATCGAAATCGTTCGATTGACAAGATTCCCTAAAACATTTGCCAAATCACTATTGATACGATCGATCAACAATTCATAAGTAATATTTCCATCATTAGCAAAAGGAATGTCATGAAGAACATAATAGCGAACCGCATCAACACCAAAAAATTGAACCAAGTCATCCGCATAAATCACATTGCCTTTTGATTTACTCATCTTATCATTGTTCATGAGCAACCAAGGATGACCAAACACCTGTTTTGGAAGCGGTAAATCGAGCGCCATTAAGAAGATTGGCCAATAGATAGTATGAAAACGAATAATGTCTTTTCCCACCAAATGTAAATCAGCTGGCCACCAATGATAAAATTCCTCAGTCGAACGATCGGTATCATAACCAATATTCGTAATATAATTCGTAAGCGCATCTAACCACACATATACCACATGTTTTGGATCAAAATCCACAGGAACTCCCCAATCAAAAGAAGTCCTAGAAACACATAAATCTTGTAATCCAGGATCTAAAAAATTATGAATCATTTCATTTTTTCTAGATTCCGGTTGAATAAATTCTGGATGTTCGTCAATATACTGCCGAAGCCGATCCTGATATTTGGAAAGGCAGAAAAAATAAGCCTCTTCTTTTTTATAATGTACTTCTCTTCCACAATCGGGACACTTACCATCTACCAATTGACTTTCTGTGAAAAACGACTCACAAGGAGTACAATAAAGACCCTCATATGTACCTAGATAAATATCCCCTTGTTCATACAGCTTTCGAAAAATATGTTGTACTTTTTCAACATGTAAAGGATCAGTTGTTCTTACAAAACGATCATAACTGGTATTCATCGTATCCCAAATAAGTTTGATTTCCGCAGCCACTTCGTCAACATATTGTTGAGGAGTCACACTCTTTTCCATTGCTTTTAATTGGATCTTTTCCCCATGTTCGTCGGTTCCGGTTTGAAAATAAACATCATAACCCTGCAATCTTTTATAACGAGCAATCGCATCCGCCAAAACAATCTCATAAGTATTTCCAATATGAGGTTTTCCTGAAGTATAAGCAATTGCCGTTGAAATATAAAATTTTTCTTTCACTTGAATCTCTCCTTTGTCGTACTTCCGAATCCGCCCTTACGCACTGTTGGATTGGCGGTATCATCATCCGTAACATAATATTTCATAAAAACGCCTTGACAAATCGCATCTCCTGCACGGAAATGCAAGACTTCTTTTCCTTCATTTTGAATGGCATAATACATATGCCCTTCATTTTTTTCATTGTTATAGAAGTCGGCATCAACAATACCAATTTGGTTACACATTCGTACGTTGTGTTGAAAACCCATACTACTTCGAATAATAAGGCATAACATCTCATCCGGTTCCATGCAAACCTTAATTCCGGTTGGAACCACCTTAATCTCTCCTGGTTTTAATGAAAATGGCTCAATCACTTCAAAATCATATCCCGCACTATACTTGGTCTTTCTTACCGGTATCGAATAAGTATCATATTTTTTTTGATCATTACAAATATCTTTTTGAAATTGTGAAAAAGATATTTTTTCAAATTTTCTTGCCATAAGATTCCTCCAAAAAAAGAACTATTATATCTAAGGACGAAATCATCGCGGTACCACCTTAGTTTATAATAGCTCTATTATACACTCAAAATCGTTAACGCCGAATGCGGAGTTACCTACAATATCGATAACTCAGTTCAAAAGCCATATCTTTTCTATATCCAATCCTTGTTCTCACCCATCCAAGGTCTCTGTTATCTTCCATAGAAAAGACTCTTCATCTCCACCTTTTAAGATAACGTTATTCTACCATAACTCTTTCTAACGGTCAATATGTTTTTCTAGCAAATGTTTGACAACCCGAACCATGGAACGATCTAAATCTGTAATCTGCTCATTGCCACGATGAAAAACAAAAATAAGTCCCAACGAGTCGGCATTTACAAGTACCGTTGTAGCAAACAAAGAGCCCTCTTCTTCAATTCCAGAAATCAAATCAATCACTTCTGATTGTATATCAAATTCTCCACGCCTAGAAATCATTTTTTCTAAACGATCACCAATAATCTTACCCAAATACTTCTTTTTATAATGAGATGGGGCAGCAATCATCTGATCACGATCCGCAATCATAATTGGAACATGCGCTGTTTCATAGATAGAGTCCACCAAAACAGACGCATAATCCTCTAAATCATTCATAGGAGAATATTTTTTTAAAGCAATCGTATCTTTATCTACAAAAATTTCCATCGATTCACTATCGCGAATACGCAAATTACGACGAATCTCTTTCGGAATTACAATTCGTCCCAATTCATCAATTCTTCTAACAACACCTGTTGACTTCACAAAACATCCCTCTTTCTGATACATGTAGTTTATCCATAATAAAAACAACATATACCTAAATATTTCAATTGCATCACTATTTGCTTATAGCTCTATTATAAACGGTTCTACGTCATTTTTATCGTGGTAATATTTTCCAAAAAAGGAAAATATTGGTATCTATTTCCAACAAAAAAAGGCGATCTCCTCGCCTAGTTAGGTAAAATCAAATAATGTTCAAAGTTAGCTTTGGCATTATTCTTTAACGTTTGATTACGAATAAACACTTGTTCTTTGGTCTTATCGAGCAATCGTCGTAAAAAATGGTCTTGCAAAAAAGATAAAATTCTTTGATCGACGAACGCACGTTTTTCAGGATCCAATAGTTGTTTCGTGAGCTGTTGAAATTTGGAAATTACTTCTTCTTCGACAAATTGATTCAGTCGATTTCGTAACGTAAGATCAAAATAATCTTCGTCAAAATCTAAAAGATGTAAATAATCATCAATTGTAAAAGAAGACATATCTTTTTCTAATTGTAAATGGTACTCCTTTCGTTTTCCCATCAAATGTCGTTTCATCTCTTCCAGGAACACTTCTCCTAGTGGAATTAAAAAATAACGAATATCACTTTCTTGTACAGAAGCATCTCCCGCATCGTGATAAATGGTAATAATCTTTAAAAAAGCCGAAGAAACTTCTAATTCTAGAATATGATTTAGACTTAAGGTCAATGCTTCCATGTTGTGATCAATGTCAAGATTTAATTTGTTCTTTAATATTTCTAAATTCTTTTGGGCAAACTGCTGTTGTAATTCCAAATCTTTATTCATATCGTGTCCCCTCTATGTTTATAGCATCATCATATCAATTTTTCGCGGTTTCGTCAAATCCTGGCATAGAGGCAATCTCATTTAACAGAGAAACAATATCATAAATATAGTGCCTTTCCAATTTGATCGTATCATAGATAATGACAAAACAAGAACCTTTCATTGCAAAACGAAACATCGAACTAATTTCAATTGCTTTCATAAAAATAGCTTCGCCATCCATTTTCTTGGAACTTTCTTCACTGAAAACGATTTCGATGGAATTTCTTGTTTGCCGAACCTGATAAACACCAAGGCGTTTGGCTAATTTTTCAAACCACTCTTCATGCATATAAACAATCATATCTTCCGATAAACGCCCAAAACGATCTTCTAATTCTTCTTTTACCTGCAATAATTTAGAATAAGAATCAATTTCGTTAATTTTACGATGAATTTCAATTTTTAAATCCGTATCATCGACATAATGGTCATCAATATGTGTTTGAATATTGAAATATGGTTTTTCATCCACTACTTCCTCATCTGGAACTGTTTTTCCTTCCAAACGTAATACTTCTTCCTGCAACATTTTTAAATAAAGATCAATTCCAACCGTATCGATAAAGCCTGCTTGTTCACTCCCTAAAATATCACCAGCCCCACGAATGGATAAATCCCTAGTAGCAATCGAGAAACCACTACCTAACTCTGTAAACTCTTTAATCACTTGTAATCTTTTATAAGCGGTATCTGTTAACATTTTATTTGGGCGATACATCAAGTAAGCGTAAGCAATTTTATTGCTTCTACCAACCCGCCCACGAATTTGATACAGTTGTGCAAGACCAAAACGATCGGCATCCAAAATAATAAGTGTATTCGCATTTGGAATATCAATTCCCGTTTCAATAATCGTTGTACAAAGAAGAATATCATATTCGTGATTAACGAAAGACATCATCACATTTTCTAGTTCTATTTTTGACATCTGTCCATGCGCATAAATTATTTCTGCCTCCGGAACCAATCGCTTGATTTCCTGCATTTTTTGTTCAATATCCGAAACCCGATTGTACAAAATAAAGACCTGCCCTTGCCGCGCCAATTCCTTATAAATCGCATCTTTTAAAATTGCATGGTTTTCTTCTACGACATACGTTTGTACCGGATAACGATCCACAGGAGGCGTTTCGATCAGAGATAAACTACGAATCCCTACCATCGACATTTGAAGCGTTCTAGGAATCGGCGTCGCAGTCAAAGTTAAAACATCGACATTGGCTTTGTATTTTTTGATTTTTTCCTTGTGTACAACCCCAAACCGTTGTTCCTCATCAATAATCAACAAGCCCAAATCCTTTGGACGAATATCATCACTTAATAAACGATGGGTACCAAATACCAAATCGTACGTACCATCCTTTAAACCTTCCACAATTCTTTTGGCATCTTTCGGTGTAGTAAAGCGATTTAGAAGTCCAATCGTAACAGGATAATGTTGAAACCTCTGTAGCGCATTTTGATATTGTTGATTGGAAAGAATCGTAGTTGGGCAAAGATAAAGAACTTGTTTGGAATCCAAAATAGCTTTAAAAGCCGCACGAAAAGCTACTTCAGTTTTACCATAACCGACATCCCCACATAATAACCGATCCATCGGACGAGAAGATTCCATATCTTCCTTAATTTGTGCAACAGACAACAATTGATCTTTCGTTTCTTGATATGGAAATTCCCGTTCAAAAGAACGTTGCAATTCATTATCTTTGGAAAAAGCAAATCCTTTTCTTAACTCTCGTTCTGCATAGATATGAAGTAATTGTTCCGCAATATCATGGATTTTCTTACGAACTCGAAGTTTCGTCTTTTGCCATTCAGTACCACCCAAACGATTGATTTTTGGAACACTTCCCTCATTTCCCGAATATTTACTAATCAAATCAATTTTTTCAACAGGAATATAAAGTTTATCCTTTCCCTGATACAAAAGCTCAATATAATCTTTTTCAATCCCATTTTGCGAAAGTGTTTTTACGCCATTATAAATACCGATGCCATGAATATAATGAACAATATAGTCACCCACCTGTAATTTATTGATATCATGAATTTTAGATGCATATTTAAATTTCGTTTGATAACTTTTTTTCTTTGGTACATCCAAAAATAATTCTTTTCCACTAATAAACACATAATTTTGATACATAAAACCTGCACTCATTTCATGAGCCACAAGATAAATATGTCTTGGTAAAATAGCATCATTCTCATGCAAATAAGAATAAGGATCATGTAAATGTTTTTCCATACGCTTTAATTGATAATCTTTTAGACAAATAAAAATGGTTTTTTCTTCCTGCAAACACTTCTGTAAAAAGCGATCAATTAAGTCTTGATTTTCATGAAAAGGAGCAATTTCTTTAGAATCAAATGAGAAAATGTCCTTGGTATTTTTTCCATCGCTTTGCAAATTATCCAAAGAATCATAATACCATTCCTTGTTACTAACGATTTGATCTAATGCAAAAAAATAACGCCCTTTAAATGTTTGATCTCTTTCAGTTCGATAAGAAAGTGCATCTTCTTCCATCTTCGTATAAGAAACTTTCAATTGTTTATAATCTTTATAAATACAAAGTGGCTGGTCGAGATAATCTAAAATGGAAGCAACCGAATCACTATATTGTGGCAAATATTTTTGTAAAGGAACAATATCCTCTTGATAATGATCTAAAATAAATTCATGATAAGGGTAAATATAAACATCTTTAATTTCAGACATGGATTTTTGTGTTTCTTCATCAAAAACACGAAGAGATTCAATAGTATCGCCAAAAAATTCAACACGAATTGGATGTTGACTGGAAACTGGAAATAAATCGACAACAAAACCACGAACACCTACTTCTCCAGTGTTTGTTACTAAAGTCTCGCGATGATATCCCAAACGATATAAAGATTCTGCCAATTGCTTAGGATCAATCTCCATTCCTACTGACAGATGAAGAATGCTATTTTTATAAGTTTTTGGTGTCGGCAAAAAACGAAGAAAACCCCCAACATGCGTAATCACAATTTTTTTATTATTACTACACAATTGATTCAATGTTTCTAACCGGGTAGCCATAAAATCAGGACTAATTGCCATGGCTTCACTCGTCAAAAAATCATCCATCGGAAAGAACAGAACATCATTGGTATAATTAGAAATAATATCAAAATAGCGATTGGCCTCAAACAAAGTCGGAGTCACTACCAAAATAGAATGTGAATCACGTTTCAATACCGATGCTACAAACATGCCAAAAAGTTCATCGGTCATTCCCGTGAACTGTGCATGATTTGGTAAATTGATAGATAACAAAGAAAGAAACGGATCCATCACAATTCCTCCTTTTTTAAACAGTTCTTGTGATTATAACGACTCATCAAACGATCCATATCCATCACAACAAAATCAGATAATATAGATAATAGTTCGTCCATCATTTGATGTATTTGATCCAATTCCTCTTTGGAAAACTTCCCTAAAACATAATCTTTGGTATCCATATCCTGACGCTTCGAAATACCTAACTTTAATCGATTATATTCTCTGGTTCCTAAATATTTTTCAATATCTTTTAATCCATTATGCCCACCCGATGAACCGTTTTTCCGCAACCGATAATGACCAAATGGCAAATCTAAATCATCATGAACAATTAAAACATGAGAAAGTGGAATTTTAAAATAGTCAACAAATTGCTTGACAACTGAGCCTGATAAGTTCATATATCTTTGCGGTTTCAATAAAATTACTTGCTCTTCTCCTATAAAAAAGGAAGTATAAACGCCATCAAATTTTTTCTTTTGAAACGATACTTGATACTTTTCGGCAAATTGATCGATTACGATAAAGCCAAAATTATGTCTAGTATGTTCATACTCTTTGCCTGGGTTTCCAAGTCCTACAATTAAATACACAGTATCACTTCCTTGTATGATATTCTTTATAAATAACCGATTTTGGTACATTCCGTTCCTTAGCCACCAATTTAATGGCATCTTTCTCACTCATACCATCT
>CANTWQ010000105.1 GCA_947853365.1 uncultured Bacilli bacterium | reverse complement strand
AACAAGAATTACAAAAAATGCCCCTAGATGACATATTTACCAAAATCGAAGTGGCCAATCCTGGATTTATCAATCTCACATTAAGTGACACTTTTATTAACCGTTACATGCAAGAGATGATGGATAAACCAAAATTCAATTTGACTCCTCCAGAAAAAGACGAACTTTTCTATGTCGACTATGGTGGTGCCAATATTGCCAAGCCTTTACATGTGGGCCATTTAAGACCAGCAATTATCGGTGAAAGTATCAATCGAATTTTACGTTTCGCTGGATATCGCACCATATCTGATGCCCATTTAGGCGATTTTGGACTACAAATTGGCGAAGTAATCTATGCCATATTACGTGATTTTAAAGAGGTTCCTTTAGAAAAAATACAATTTGACATCAAATACTTAGATCGCGTCTATCCAGAAATGAGTAAAAAATGTAAAGAAGACGAGGATCTATTAAAAGAATGCCAACAAATCACCAAAGATTTACAAGATGGAAATCCTACTTATCAAGTATTATGGAAACAAATTGTTAATGTATCCCTACAAGATGTGAAACGCCTGTACCACTATTTAGACGTCGATTTTGACTTTTGGTATGGCGAATCCGAATGTTTTCCTATCATTCCTGAAATGAAATCTTATTTAGAAAAGCAAGGAATTGTCGAAGTAAGTGAAGGCGCTAAAATCATTAACGTCAAAGAAGCAAGCGATCAAAAAGAAGTTCCACCATTCATCTTAGAAAAATCCAATGGTGCTTCTCTCTATTCAACCACTGATCTCGCCTGCATTTACGAAAGAATGAAACGTTTTTCTCCAGATCATATTTTATATGTTGTTGATTTAAGGCAAGGGCTCCACTTTGAACAAGTATTTCGAGCAGCCAAAAAGAGCCATATGGTACCATATACGACTCTAGAACACATCGGTTTTGGAACCATCAATGGCCAAGATGGAAAACCCTTTAAAACCAGAAGTGGTGAAAGCTTGAAACTAGATGATCTCATCTTACAAGTCAAAGAAACATTTCTAAATCTGAAAGAAGAAAATAAAAACATGGCCCAAGAAGACATCGATAAAATCGTCAATGCCATTATTAAATTTGCAGACCTACAAAATAACCGTGAAAAAAATTATATCTTCGATATTCAAAAGTTTTCAAATGTTGTAGGTAAAACCGGTCCTTATATTCTCTATACATACCTTCGAATTCAAAAAATCATCGGAACCGGAACCAAAGAACTTCATTTGAGCAATCAAATCTATAATCGTTTTGATCGTGATTTAAGACTGAAACTATTAGAATTAGAACAAGCAATCCAAAATGCCGTCAAAGATCGGATGCCTCATTACATCGCGGATTATGTATATCAACTCTGTGTACTAGCCAATAATTTTTATCAAAATAACTACTTGACCAATCTAGCAGAAGAACAAAAGAAAAACGATTGGATTTTGATCCTAACTTTAACCAACAACATCATCCAAACGCTACTTGATCTTTTGGTCATCGAAATTCCTAGCATCATGTAAAAAACTGCCCGAGGGCAGTTTTACTATGCATTCTTTTTCTTTTTGCTACGACGATACCAGAAGATCCCCGCTGCAATCAAAACAAGAACTGCTAAAATAATAACAACAATATGCGTTCCTTCTTCGAACATCGAAACAACCGTAGGCCATGATTCTCCAGCAATGACACCTAAATAAACAAGCACAATATTCCAAATCAAAGTACCAAGCGTTGTCAATAGTAAAAATTGTGGCATTGGCATTTTACTCATCCCCGCGGGAACAGAAATCAAACTACGAACAATGGGAACCATCCGACAGAAAAATACTGTCCATTTCCCCTTTTGATCGAACCATTGATCCGCCTTTACAAAATCACCTTTTTTGAGATGTAAAATTTTACCAACCTTACTATCGATCAATTTCTCTAAGCGATGAAAATCCAAAAGTCTACCAACGAAATAAAGAACGATGGCCCCTACCACGGCACCTAAAGTCGCCGCAATGACAACCCCCCAAAAATTCATTTCTGTCGATAACGTTAAGAAACCACCAAATGTCAAAATCACTTCCGATGGAATGGGAGGAAAAATATTTTCTAACGCAATAAAAGCGAAAATTCCCAAATACCCATATTGATTCATCAATGAAATAATAAATTCTTGCATAAACTCTCCTTTAAAATAATTCTATTAACATTCTAACATAAAAT
This sequence comes from uncultured Bacilli bacterium, assembly GCA_947853365.1. Taxonomy (GTDB): domain Bacteria; phylum Bacillota_I; class Bacilli_A; order RF39; family UBA660; genus Faecenecus. The sequence continues at coordinate 579 of CANTWQ010000105.1, read as the reverse complement.
CACAATTTATGATATAATGAAAAAACCAAAATAAAAAAGAAGGCTGTAAATATGATTTATCTTTATTGTTATCACACCGAAATTGGATGTATCACCATCCTGGAAAAAAACAAAAAAATCATAAAAATTCTGGTGAATCAACCAATTCAAGAAGAAACTTATATTGTTTCAGAAACACCTTTCATTCATGAAACATATCAACAATTAAGTGAATATTTCCAAGGCAAAAGAAAAAAATTTACCATTCCCCTAAATCCACAGGGTACACGATTTCAAAAAAAGGTATGGAAAGAACTATTAAAAATTCCTTATGGTACAACATGTACTTATCAAGAAATAGCAAAAAAAATAGGTCATCCCAAAGCCTACCGTGCCGTAGGAAATGCCAATCATCAAAACCCCATTCCAATTTTGATTCCTTGTCACCGTGTCGTTGGCAAAAACAACAAGTTAACAGGTTATGCCTTGGGCCTTCCCATCAAAGAATATCTATTACAATTAGAAAAAGAAACTGACCTTACTTCCTAGGCCAGTTTTTGATATACTTTGATTTCTTTTTCTACAGGAGACACTTGCCGA
>CANTWQ010000104.1 GCA_947853365.1 uncultured Bacilli bacterium | reverse complement strand
TTTTTTTACTTTAGCAGCACACAAAAAAAGTTAGGCAAACGCCTAACGGTACCTCTATTATGATTGATATTTTTTATGAATCTTCCATTCTCGTTTTAATGTCCATTTCCTTTGCCAATACTTTTTGGGCATGATTTTAAGAAGCATTTCTTTTTGCTTGATTTCACGCGCATTCCACTTTTGAAAACAGGCACCTTGCGTTCGTTTTAAAATAGGGCCTATGATGTAATCTTCTGGAGTATAAAATTTCCGGCCCTTGCGAAAGCGCAATACGGGATAAATCATATTTCCTTCTTCGACAAGATCTTCGTGATCGATGTAATAACCCATCTTTACAAATTCTTTACGAACCATTGCCACATCATTATTTGGAGATAAAATAATTGTTTGTAATTGTTTTCTTTGCCTAGGTAAATATTTACAAATACCAATCATATTTCTCCCACCCATGCCGGAGATTACCAAAGTATCAATATCGGCATCTAATTTTTCAATGCCGTTTGCAAGTTGTAATTGAATTTCTCCTTCTAACTTGGCATCTTGAATATGTTTTTTGGCTTGGTGCAAGGGACCCTCTTTATTGTCTGAAGCAATCACTCGTTTGGCAAGATGCTGTTCTATCAAGTAAATATCTAAAAAAGCATGGTCACATCCGACATCGATCACCGTATTTTCAGGTTCGACAAAAGATGCGACCGTCATCAAACGTTTATTTAATTTCATTAGTCTGTTAGAAAATCCTTTAGTTTTCTAGAACGAGAAGGATGCCGTAATTTGCGAAGCGCTTTGGCTTCAATTTGCCGAATCCGTTCTCTGGTAACACCAAAAATCTGTCCAACTTCTTCTAGTGTCCGACATTGGCCATCATCTAGACCAAAGCGAAGACGCAATACTTTTTCTTCCCGATCTGTCAAAGTTAAAAGGACCCCCGATAATTCTTCTTTTAAAAGTTCGGTCGTTGCATATTCTTCCGGAGACATCGTCCGTTCATCCTTGATAAAATCTCCCAAATGAGAATCATCTTCTTCGCCAATCGGTGTTTCTAGCGATACTGGATCTTGTGAAATTTTATACACTTCACGCACTTTATCAACGGAAATTCCTAATTTTTTGGCAATCTCTTCATCCGTTGGTTCGCGATTTAACTCTTGCGTTAATTGTCTTTGCACCCGCGCTAGTTTGTTAATCGTTTCTACCATATGCACAGGAACACGAATGGTTCTTGCTTGATCGGCAATGGCTCTTGTAATGGCTTGTCTAATCCACCATGTGGCATACGTTGAAAATTTATAACCTTTCGTTGGATCAAATTTATCGACTGCCTTCATCAAGCCAATATTTCCTTCTTGAATTAAATCTAAAAATAGCATACCACGTCCTACATAACGTTTGGCAATCGAAACCACTAATCGCAAATTCGATTCTGCTAACATTCGTTTGGCATATTCGTCGCCTTCTTCGGCCCGTTTGGCATACTCAAATTCCTCATCGGATGTGAGTAAGTTAATCCGTCCAATTTCTTTTAAATACATCCGGACAGGATCATTGATTTTGATGTCTTTCGATAATGTCAAATCTTCGACATTCAAATCTTCTGGTGACATACCACCGTCGTTATCTTCTTCTCCTTCTTCCGATACGATATCAATATGATTTTCTACTAAAGTATTGTATAAATCATCAAGCGAATCACTATCGACTTCTAATCCTTTTAATTCTTCTGCCAGTTGTTCATAAGTGATGAAACCTTTTTCTTTTCCTATTTTAATCAATTTTTCTTTGCGTTCTTCCATCGTTTTTATTTCATTGGCCATGACTAACACTCCCCTATTCTAAGTCCCTTTATTTTTTCGGCAAGACGGGCTTTTTCCATCGGATCCATTTCTTCTTTAATCATCTTTTGTAACCTTTTAATTTCTCGGTTCTTATTATATTCACGAATCACTCCGAAATAATCGTCCATCTCTTGTTCTGTAATTTTTTCTGGTAGTTCTTGGGATAATACTTCTGATGTTAATTTACTTAAATTGTCTTTATCCGTTAGGTAAGTATAAAAATCTGCAACTTTAATTATACCATATTTTCTTTTAAAATACAAGATTTCTGATGCAAGGAAACGAGCATTTTCATCTGGAAAAAGAATACCTTCTCGTTCATATTTTTGGACCATACGATCACTTACTAGTAAATAGTAAAGGATCGCAAGCGTTGCCCGACTATACTTATCTTTATGCGTAGGTGTTTTTTTTGGTTTGGGTAATATAGGAACTTTTTCTTCCCTAGTTACCGAAGCACTTTTTAACTCCTGAAATCTTTTTTCGAGGGTATTATAACTGATATCACACTCTTTTGCAAGATGTTTTAATGTAATTTCCTCATGAATGGGATCATTTAATTTCACGGTTTCTTGTAAAACAGCATTGATGTAGGTTGCAACTTCCTCTTCGCTATGAAAATTTACCGTCTGTTTTAGACGCATGATTTTATAATCATTATAATGCATGGCATTTTCTAATAGATTTTTAAATTTCTCGGCACCCTCTTTTAAAATAAACGTATCGGGATCATAATCATCACTTAATGGTAATACTTTTACTTGAATGCCCATCTTTTGAAAATGTTCACCATTCACAAGATTGGCATGGATTCCTGCTTCATCACCATCAAAGCAAAGAACAATTTCTTTCGAAAGACGGGCAATCAGTTTGGCTTGCTCATCCGTCATAGCCGTTCCCATTAAAGCTACTGTATTTTTAATACCGATCGACGATGCTCGAATCACATCCATAAAGCCTTCCATCACAACAACTTGTTTTTTCACGCGTACTTCTTCTCTCGCTATATGATAATGATACAATAATTGTCCTTTTTTAAATAGTGGTGTTTCTTTGGTATTTAAATATTTGTTGGTATTCGAATCATCATAAATACGACCTGAAAAACCAATCGGTCGCCCTTCTAAATCCCATAAAGGAAACATGATACGATTGATATAAGTATCGTGATGATCGCTCATTAGCCCTAATAAACGAAGTGTCTTGGCATCATACCCTTTTTCTTCTAACAGCCTTGTCAAAGTAGAAGTATCTTTTAATGATAAACCAATTTCAAATTCTTTGATTAAGGCTTCATCTACCGAGCGAAGGCTCAAATATTCCTTGGCTTTTTTTCCTAGCGTCGTACTTAAATTATTTTGATAAAATTTATTCGCCAAGTCATAAATTTCATAATAAGGCGTCAATGGATTTTTGGTTTCTGTTAATTTCAAGCCTTTGATCTCTACCCCGGCCCGATTTGCTAAAATGCGCAAGGCTTCTTTAAAAGAAACATGTTCATAATTCATCACAAAATGAAACACATTGCCACTCGCACCACAAGAAAAACAACGATAGATCTGTAATTCTCTCGATACACTCATCGAAGGATTGGTATCATCATGAAAAGGACAAACGCCAAAAAAGTTTTTTCCTTTTTGCGTCAAAGGTAGATAAGAAGAAACAACATCGACAATATCTACTTTACTTCTAATTTCGTTTATGATATTTTGATCCATGACTTCCTCCTCCATTCACAATAAAGGTTGTATCATCTAAAAACAAATAATTGGTATGATATTTTAATTCTCGTACCAGTTGAAATAAGGCCACATCTTTCATTTTGGCTTCGAGCATGATATCGATATGAGAAGTATATTTCGATAA
>CANTWQ010000103.1 GCA_947853365.1 uncultured Bacilli bacterium | reverse complement strand
AAAGAAAAAGGTTATTATACTTTCTCGATGCATGCCAATAAAGCAAGTTATTGGAATCGGGACGTGATGCATAAAAACTTAGGCTATGATCGTTTTTATAGCCAAGAAGACTATGTCATTGATGATTGGATTGGCTTGGGCTTATCCGATAAATCTTTCTTCCGTCAATCAGTTGAAAAAATAAAAGAAATTAAAGCGCAAGGGCAGCCTTATTATGGCGTATTGCTCATGCTGACCAATCATACGCCATTTGATCAAGTCGATAAGTATGGAGAGTATGATGTTGATATCAAAGAGACCGTCACAAACGAAGATGGTACAACAGAAGTTATCTCGCATCCTTTTATGGAGGGAACAAAATTAGGCGATTACTTTAAATCAGTACATTATGCGGATGAAGCATTAGGTGAATTTTTAGAACAGATGGAAGAAGAAGGACTGTTAGAAAATACGGTCATTGTCTTATATGGTGATCATGACGCTAGACTTCCCATCGAAGACTATGTAAGGCTTTATAATTATGATATTGAAACCGATACCGTTCGTAGTGAAGATGATCCAGAATATATCGATTTTGACGAATATCAATATGAATTAAACCGCAAAGTACCATTTTTGATTTGGAGTCAAGAAACCAAAGAAGATTTACATACGACTGTCGATACGGTCATGGGAATGTACGATGCCATGCCTACTTTAGGAAATATGTTAGGCTTTTATAATAAATATCAATTAGGAACTGATATTTTTCAAACCAATGGAGAAAATTTAGTTGTCTTTCCAAGCACGGGCAATTGGTTATCAGATAAAGTCTATTACAATGCCCAAAAAAATGAATATTTACCATTAAAAGAATCGATTATTACCAGTGATTATGTAACAGAAAAAACGGAAGAAGCCAATGAAATATTAAATGTTTCCAAATCGTTAATTGTTTTTGATCTAATCAGAAAATCAGAGACTTTGGAAAATCAAGAATCGGAATATATCGATGAAAGGGAGATTCAAAAATGAAATTGAAAAAGAGTGTAAAAATTACAATCCTGGTAGTCATAGGAATACTATTGATTTCCTTGGGTGTTTATCTTGTTATTAGGATGCAGCCGAAGAAAGAGACAGTTGAGGCACCCGTTGTGGAAAAAGATATCAGTGCCTATGGATATCAATTAACCAGCAATCAAACGGATTTATATAAGCAAACATTCGATGAACTAGAAACGATTTTAACAACCGATCCTGTCGATGAAAAGGCATATGTAGAATGTATTACCAAACTATTTGTTATGGATTTTTATCATCTAGCCAATAAACGAACCAATCAAGATATTGGTGGTGTTCAATTTGTCCATAGTGATATTCGTGAAAACTTTATTCTAAAAGCCAATAGTACCGATGGTATCTATCACTTTGTAGAGAGCAACATCTATGGAGATAGAGACCAAGAATTGCCTGAAGTAACGGGAGTAGAAATAGAAGAAGTTACGAATGAAAGCTTTGAATACAACGATACTGTCGATGAAAATGCCTATGTTGTTAAGGCTACTTGGACTTATGCCAAAGACTTAGGATATGAAACCGAAAAAACATTTGTCTTTGTACATGAAACCGAACAAAAATTGGCTTTGGTAGAAATGCGTTAAAAAAATAACAATTTACGAAAATTTTAAAAATTGCTTAGCAAAAAAAGGGAAAATTGTAAAAAATTGCCCTTTTTTCATGCTTTTTTTGACAAAAATGGCAAAAAACGTCATTTGCGAAAATCCTCAGAAACCTCTACAATGGAAAGGCAAGGAGGAACATTATGAAAGTAAATATAGAACAAGATTTAAGCTATCAAGAGTTTCAAGCGGCTTGGCAAGATCCAGCCAAAAGAAAAATATTATCGCAATTGATTCATATGCTCTATGATCAAGAAGAGGTTAGTTACACTTGGATTTCTCCTATCTTAAATCCAAGAAGTAAAACATATGACTTTACTGATGGTATTTGGTTAAAACGGACAACAAACTTAATTCATATTAAATTAAAAGACCATAAAACAACGTTTCGTCCAAAGCAAGTATTACAGACTTACGAACATCAAATACAGGAAAAAGAAAACCAATCTAATCGCTAGATTGGTTTGATTCTGTTTTAGAGTCTTCTTCCTCGGGATCATCACTTGGTGATGGGGAAGGGCTAGGAGATGGCGATGGAGTTGGTTTTGCTTCCTCTTCTTCTTCTTCACTAGTATCTGCTACAATATAGATTTCAATTTTTGTATTTCCTGTTAACTTGGTACCGCTTGGATAGCTTTGTTTGATGATATCGCCCACTTGACAACCACTACTCGCACAAGTAGCAAGTTCCACATTGACCCATTCAATGGTAATACCGGTCAATTTGTTTTTCCAAGTATTCACATCACTTCTTGTTTTACCAACGAAGTTTGGTAATTCACACAAAGCATTGTCAGGGTCACTACTGCAATTTACTTTAGAAGTAGTGCCACTTCCGGAAGAACTACTACTAGAAAGCGTGAGTGTAACAGTCTTATTAGGAATTAAATCGATTCGTTTTTGTGCTGGATAATTCTGACTAATAACACTACCATTACCATCATTGCTAAAGACAATGGTTACACCATGTTGTCTTCCCCAAGATTCGGCATAACTTCTACTTTGTCCGACAAAGTTAGGAAGTAGGGAATAAAGTTCTGTCGCTGGATATTTTCCATTGCCAATTTGTGTTTCCTCGTATGGTTCGTTAATCGAAAAAGTAAATGATTTTTGCATCTCTGGTTCGATCAGTTCTAGGTTAATTTTCATTGCTTCAATGACATCTTCTAGACTACCTTGATTGATAATCTGATCAGATAAAGGAAGTCGCATGCCTTCGTCATAAATGGTTTGTCCTGTTGTTTTTAAGAATAATTTTTGGAAGGTTAAAACTTGTCCATCACTATCGAATCCTTGAGATAAGATATCCATACCAATGTTATAGAAGTTAAGAATTTCATCTCGTGTCATATTGGTGTCTAAATTGTTGCTGATTAAATCGAATAGACTAAGGAATTTTTCTGGACTACGCACTTCTTTTAATTTGGCCACCATTGCTTCGATAACCGCTTGTTGATGTTGACCACGAACGATATCACTTCGGGTTCCTAAGTTCCATTCACGACTACAATATTGAGGCCAAGTATGACGATTTCTAGCATAAGCCAATGCTTGTTCGCCATTTAAAGTCTGAAACCCTTTTTCTACATAGACTGTATTTTCGCCCCACATACGATCACTATTTTGTTCACAGAAACTATATTCGACATCGACATCGACGCCTCCAAGTTCATCGACTAAAGCAACAACGGCTTTAAAGTTTACTTTGGCATAATAATCAATTTCAATTCCTGTAAAGTTTTCGATTGTATCGATCATACAACTTGCCCCATACCAAGCAGCATGAGTGATTTTATTTTCTTTCTGTCCGGCAAAACAGGTAATTGGTACATAACTATCACGCGGAATACTAAGCATAGTCGCGGTCAATGTTTTAGGATTGAAAGTGACAAGAACCAAAGAATCTCCATTAAAAGCAGCATTGGCATTTAAACCATTCACTTCGGAATCGACTCCCATCAGAAGTACAGTGAAAGGTTCCGTGACAGAACTTCTTCGATCATTATTTTCGATGCTTGCTTTATCTTCATTTTTCATTTCTTTCGATTTAGAAGTAATCACTTTGGTTTCATCACCGATGGCTTCATAACCTGGAAGAGAAGAAAAATTAGTTACATACGAACTAGATAAGAAGATAAGATCAATTTTTTCTTCATAAAGATCTGCGAGCATTGATGGGAAATCTTCATATTCTTGAATGGTATTTGTCTCGTTCCATTTGTTTTCATAAATGAGTTCCATTGGAATAATATATCCCTCAGCACTGTTTTGATCATTGATGATACCAATTGTCGTGTCATGGATATCTTCGATGGAATTGATTCTACTTTGCTTCATCGCAACCAGACTGGTCGTATAAGTAAGATAATCTCGATTGGTACTATCTAATTTGACCAAAACATAATGAATGGCAATTCCTCCACCTATATTGATAACAAAATAGAAGATACATCCAATCAATAAAAAGGCCGTTTTTGCTTTGGTTTTCTTTTTTTCTTTTTTTCGAAAGAGACGAAGAATCAAAAGTAAATCAATGAGAAGAAATAACGCAATGACAATATAACGAATTACAGGTTCAATTGGCCCAAGAGAGAGTAATTGATAAATAAAATAAAACGAAGCGACAACACACAACAAAGTACCGAAAACCATAAAGATTCGCTTTCCGTTGATGTTTCGCTTTTTCTTTTTTGTTTTGATATCTTTCTTTGTATCTACTGGCATATGCCCACCTTCCATTCTTCTTCATTATTATATCGAACATTATCAAGTTTTACAAGTCAAACAAAGAGAGTACTCCAAAGATGTTCTAAAAACACATAAAAAGGTGCCATTTTTGACGTAAAGGTGCGAAAAAAAAGGTCGATTTATAGAAAGAAGAAAATAAATTTGCTATAATGATATACGAAGGATAAAGGAGGATGCCATGAAGAAATTTGCTTATTTTGGATTGTTGTTGATGATGGGTCAGATTTTTTCTGGCTTTTTCCCACTGCTGGTAAAAGCAATGCCTGTGAGTGAAATTGAAGGAAGAAATGCCTGTGGGAATCAGGCTTATGAACTTGCTTATGCCAATACTGATGGAACACTGACTACGAAAAGTTGTCATGATACGTATCCAGACGCCAAGAGTAATATGGATCAAGCAAGTGGTGGAAGAGAAGACGATTTAGTGATTCTCGAACGAGAAAGTGGTAAGACGAAAATCATCGATGCCAAGTATGCAATTGTTGATTTGAACAAAGGAACGCCCTATCAAAATACCAATATATTAAATTCTGGAGACGCCACCGATAATACAACTTATACTTACATCAACGGATATTCTAGCTACGGAGCAGTGGATGCGGCCTACATTGAGCGAAATCATGATACAGGTCGAATTAAAATTAAGATCGGCGGATTAACCGGCTGGGTCAGAGAAATCGAAAGTGGTTATGAGGCGTATCATATTGTTCCATTGAACTGGGTAAAATCGACCACCAAATACGTTGTTACTAGTAGTATCACCCATTATACGACCGGTAATATTTATCAAGATTCCTATAATAATTCTTTTTCCATAGGACCAAAAGTTGATTATCTATCCGAAGGAACTTATTATAGTTACGATGGAATTTACTTTTATGGGGATAGGAAAACAATGTTAGATGATTATAAAAACAATACCAATCAACATGCCGTCAATGCCAATGCTCCATATTATAACTATTATCTTTATTTACCACATCATACCAAAACAACGTATTCCGGTAGTGAAATCGATGCTTATCTTGCCGATTTATATGATACGACATTAGGATACAATTATACGATGCTATATGGCAATGGCTATGCTTTCTATCATGCCCAAGAAGTCTATGGCGTGAATGCCCTATTGACTTTATCCGTTGCAAGAAATGAATCGGCCAATGGCCGGAGTACTTTCGCGATGGAACGTTACAATCTTTTTGGTCATAATGCCTATGACTCAAATCCTTCAGCATCGGCATCCGGTTATGCTTCCATTCGTGCAGGCATTGATACCCATGCCTATCGTTATATTACGTATCAATATAGTTTCCCAAGTGATTATCGTTTTTATGGAGGACA
>CANTWQ010000102.1 GCA_947853365.1 uncultured Bacilli bacterium | reverse complement strand
CATTTATGGTATAATCATATCATTGAGAGAATTACAATTTGCCAAAATAAGAAAAATGTGTTATAATACACCAAGCAAAAAGGGGAGTATATGAAAAAAGCAAACAATGGAAAACAATATCGACCAAAGAAGCAAGAAACGATAGGAGAATGTTTACAAACAATCGATCCACAAGTGTCAAAGAAAAAATGGAAGTCGTTACTGCAACATGGTGCCATTCGTAAAAACGGAAAACTGATCAAACGAATCGATGAAATAGCAACGGCAAAGGATACCATTACCATCAGTTCCTTTACTTCTTCTGGAAAAAATAAAAACCCCAAGTTAAAGATTCTTTATGAAGATCATGATTTGATTGTAGTGGATAAACCAGCCGGTCTATTAACTGTATCAACTGAGAAAGAAAAACAGAAAACGATGTATCGAATGGTCAGTGATTACTTAAAAACCGAAGATAAACACTTAAAAGTATTCGTCATCCACCGCCTGGATAAAGATACTTCGGGTATTGTCGTATTTGCCAAAAATGCTTCCATCAAGCATGCTTTTCAAGCAAAGTGGGATCATCTTGTGAAACAACGTGGATATATGGCCGTAATCGAAGGCGTTTTAGAAGGAAAAGGCATTTTGGAAGACTATGTAAGTGAAGGAACGGATTACAACATGCACATTAGTGATGCCAAACACGGGAAAAAAGCAATCCTTCATTATCGTGTCATCGATCACAATCAAAAACGAAGTACTTTAGAAATTGATCTAAAAACAGGTCGTAAAAACCAAATCCGTATTCAATTCGCATCTCGGAATCATCCCATATGTGGAGATAAAAAATATCATGCGATGACCGATCCTTTTCATAGACTAGCCTTACATGCACATATATTAGAAGTAGAACATCCCGTGACCCATCAACGAATCAGAATAACTTCACCCATTCCTTGGAAGGAAAAATAAAAAGTAGAGTAGTGATGATTATGAATGAATTAGCAATGAAATGGACAAAAGTAAAGCAACATTTGTTTCATAGTGAAGTTCCTTTTGCCAAAGGACTCAGTAAAGAAAAGTTGTTTTGGATTTTTATCATTGGTAGTATTGCCGGTGCTTATTATGAACAAATTTTGAACTTAATTACCACCTTTTTTCATAATGGAACCATCGTCTGGGAATATCGAAGAGGCGTTATCTATGGCCCATTCAGTCCCATTTATGGTGTCGGGGCAGTATTGATGACTTATCTATTATTACAGAAAAAACGTTCTTCTCTAAAAACCTTTCTGTTCGGTTGTTTTATCGGAGGATCGTTCGAGTATGTCATCAGTTTTTTACAAGAAACATTTATTGGAACCGTATCCTGGGACTATCACCAACACTTTTTAAATATTGGTGGAAGAACAACGATTCCCTTTATGATCGTATGGGGGATGATGGCCTTAGTGTTTGTGAAATTCCTTTACCCCAAAATATCCCATATAATTGAAAGCATTCCCAACTTTTTGGCAACATATTTAACCAAATTTATGGTTGTGTTCATGGTCTTAGATATGGCTATCTCTTGGACTGCACTTGCAAGACAAACCTTACGACGAAACCATATTGAACCATTTACAGTCGTCGGTGAATTTTTTGATAAAGTTTATACCGACGAAATGCTCTCGGTTTATTTTCCTAATATGCAAGTAAAGGATGGAAGTAATTATGATTCTAATCATTAAAATCGTTGCCGGAATCTTCTTCTTGATTGCCGTTTTCCTGTTTTTCATCGAACGCTGGATGATGACGAAAAACAATCTTCCTGTAGTAAAGCAAGAAATCAATCGACATTTTTGCATTTTGATCCCTGCGCGCGACGAATCCAAAGTCATCTCGGGTCTTTTAGATAGTATTGAAAAACAAACGAGAAAAATAGATAGCAAAGATATCTACTGTATTGTGGAAGAGAAGACAGATCCGACCGTTAATATTTGTCAGAGTCGTTCTATCAATGTCATCTATCGTCGTGATTTAACCAAAAAACGTAAAGGCTACGCTTTAGATGATGCCGTCGATGCCATATTAAAGATGAAAAAACACTACGGGGCCTATTTTATTTTTGATGCCGACAATGTTTTAGAACCGACATTTATCGAAGAAATGGAAAAAACATATGAAGAAGGGTATGACATTGGAATAGGATATCGTAATTGCAAAAACGGAAACGACTCTATGATCTCTGCTTGCTCTGCCTTAACATTTACGATGATTAACACATTAGGGAATGAACGGAAAAGAAAAACAACACAGACGATGACCATTTCTGGCACAGGGTTTTACATTCGTGGATCATGGATTGAGAAATGGCAGGGATATCCCTTTCACAGCTTGACCGAAGACTATGAATTAACTTTGTATGCTGTTTTACATGGACTTACCACGACATACAATAAAAGTGCCATTTACTATGATGAACAGCCAATCCATTATCGAACTACGGTAACCCAAAGAGTCCGCTGGATCAAGGGATATATGGAATCAAGAAAAAAATACATTCCAGAAATCAAGAAACAAAGAAAAAGGAAAAATCCAAACATTGCTTCCCAATGGCAAGAGACGATTGGAGTAATGCCTTATGTCTTGGCTATTGTTGGTTTTGCCTTATATATGATAGCTTTGATTGGGCAAACCATTCACCAATATCAAGCACAAAATCCAACTTGGTATCATCCACTGTTATTCCTGGTTGTGCTTCTGGTGATTCTCTATATCATTTTAAGTATTTTTACTGGATACATGATCAAACAAGAAAATACATATTTTCAGTTGAAGCCAAAAATCATCATCCAAACAATTCTTTTCTATCCCATCTATTTATTAACTTATGTTTCTTGTGCGATTCGAGCCTTATTGACCAAAAAAGTCAAATGGCAAAAAATTGATCACCATCGGAATATAAAAAAAGGATAACAAAAATATCGTATACATGTTATAATGAATGTATACGAATTTGTTCACGTAGCTCAGTTGGATAGAGTGTTGCCCTCCGAAGGCAAAGGTCATGGGTTCGACTCCCATCGTGGACACCATAAAAGATAAAAGTGTGATCACCAACGATCACTTTCTTTATAAAGAAAAAAAAGGAGATTTATGAAACACAAAGAAAGAACTGCCTTACTAAAAGAATATTATTCTTACGTAAAACCCATTTTACAAAGTGCAGAATTTAAACGTCGGCGAAGTTTTGAACATCATCAAGATTCTGTTTATGATCATTCGCTTCGCGTTTCTTTGAAAGCATTTAAATTCGCCCATCAATTAGAAAAAATGGGGATATCCATATCGAAAAAGAACGTTGCAATCGCGGGTTTATTACATGATTTTTATACCAGACCATGGCGTGAAAAAAGCCTGGATCCACGTTTCTTTAAAAAACATGGATTTTCTCATGCGGCCGATGCCTGTCACAATGCATATCTTTACTTTCCAGAATTGATGAACGATCGGATTGAAGATGCCATTTTAAGGCATATGTTTCCCTTAAATATCAAACCACCCAAATATTTAGAAAGTTGGATGATTACTTTGTCTGATAAAATCGTTTCTTTTGAAGTTTTTTTACATCCTAGTGAATTACCACGTTATGTTGGTATTTCTAAAGAGACCATGCAAAAATTAAATGTTCGTCGGTGGTATCATAAAGCAAAAGAATTGTTACATGAAATATAATCTCTTTTGCTTTTTTTATATCATAGGAAAGTGATACTCAAAAATCTATCACAAACGCATGTTATGATTCGTATTTGTACAACTAAAAAAGTCGAGACATTAATCTCGTATCAATTATATATCTTAAATTAAATTCATTTTTTATAAATGTGATAATATCTCCTTGTTCAAATTCAAAAATGGCTTTCCTAGGAGCCTCAAATTTATATTGGATTGGTTATCATAAATTAGAAAGAAAAGATAAGAATCATGTATCATAAATAAAGAAGAAAAAAAATTTGTAATTCGCTTGGCTAGCATACATTTGTTTGTTATATTTTTGTTAAACAACAGCAAAGGAGGAATGACAATATGAAT
>CANTWQ010000101.1 GCA_947853365.1 uncultured Bacilli bacterium | reverse complement strand
ATGTTTCCACCTCCCCAAAAAAGACACAGTTTCTATGATGTCATAGACTGTGTCTTATATTTTTCTTTCTCTTATTTTTTTCCACCACAAAAGTAATCAATCTAATCCATCTTACCATCAATCAATTTTTTATTTGATGATTGATTACCATAAATCGTGCTTCCTTTCTTCGTCAGTATAGCATAAAAGAAGCGAAAAAGCAAATTACTTCCTTGAAAATCCCAGCATAGAAAAAGTACCGAAAGATACTTTCGGTACCATATTTTTCTATTCCACAGATTTTAAAGATTCGATCATATCGATCCTTTTTAGTTTAAAGTGCATAAAGATCTGTACCAATATACCAAAGAAAATCGTAATGACAAAAGAGAGAATAAAACTAATCCAATGAATCGATCTTAAGAACAGAATATTATCCGTTTCCGCCACGGCCATCACATAACTATGAAGGAATATTCCTAAAACCAACCCAACCAAAATACCAATAACCGTTAAAATCAAAGTTTCACGGTACACATAACTAGATACTTCTTTATCATAGAATCCCAATACTTTCAAAGTAGAAATCTCACGAATCCGCTCGGTAATATTGATCGTTGTCAAATTGTATAAAACAATATAAGCAAGAAGACAGGATGCCACGATGATTAAATATACGATCGAATTCAGTCCTTGAATCATGGTATCAAATGTTTCAATATTTTCTTCCGTAAAACTGACAGTACTAACACGCCCACTTTCGATCCATTCCGTCGAAATGGCATCAAAATCAATTTCCTGATCCTCTTCAAAATTCGTCATTAAAATATTGTAACTTGGATCACTTTCAAAAATACGTTTGTAATCATCCGGACTCATATAGATATAATGTAATGTATAATTTTCAACAATCGATGTGACCGGAAGAAAGAAAAGTTCATTCTGACTATTTCGAATAGGAATCAAATCCCCTGCTTTGACATCCAATAATTGGGCCATTTTTTGCGTAATGGCAACCCCACTACTTAAAGAGACATCTTCCTTAGTATCATAAGTCCTTAAAGATACGTAATCATCTAATAATAAAGGATCAGATAAGACCATCAAATAAACATCATGTGTCAATCCCTTTGCTTCAAACGTAAATGATTCTTGATAGATTGGCATCATCTCTGAAATACCATCGGCTTGTAATGCTTCCTTCGTGGTATCATCTACCGTAGTAAAGGCATCTTGAAAAACAAACAAGGCATCATACCGAATGATATTTCCATATTGTAAATCTACCAATTGATTGATACTATCACGAAGACCAAATCCAGTCAAAAGCAGTGCCGAACATCCAGCAATTCCCAGAATGGTCATAATCACTCGCTTCTTATAACGAAATAAATTACGAATCGTCACTTTCCATGTGAAGGAAAAACGCTTCCACAAGAAAGGAATTCTTTCTAACAACACTTTCTTTCCCATTTTAGGTGCTTTCGGACGAAGAAGCATCGCTGGAAAACTCCGCAACTCCTTACGACAAGAAAGATAAGTAATGAGAACCATCAAAGTAAACGAACAACCGACCAAAATAGTAAATGGTACCCATTTCACCGTAATCACTAACGGAGGTAGCAAATAATTCGCATGGTAAATCTGATAAATGACCGTTGGAATAATCGTATAACCTGCCAACAACCCAACACTCGCCCCAATGAAAGTAGCAAAGAATACATAGAAAATATAACCACCAATAATTTTACCATTACTATATCCAAGGGATGAAAGTACTCCAATTTCTCCCCGTTCTTCTTCTATCATACGATTCATCGTATTAAAGCACATTAACGCCACAACCAAAATAAAGAACACCGGAAATACTTGAGCAATGGAATCTACTTTTTGGGCATCTTCCCAAATGCTAATGTAACCACTATTATCACTACGATCCAAGACATACCATTGTGGTTTTTCAATCGTTTCTAATTCCGCCCTAGCATCGGCAATTTTACGATTGGCATCATCCACTTGTTGATTTAATTCAATCACCCCTGCTTGATAAGATGCATACCCTTCCTGCCAAGCATTTTCGCCACTGGCAAGAGAACTTTCGCCACGTTCAATTTCTTGATAAGCATTCCCAATTTCCGTATCAAACGCTTGTTTTTGTTCATCTAACGTATTTCGCCCTTCTCGTAACTGGCCACGACTATCTATCAAAGTTTCTAAACCCGATTGCTGTAACTGTAACGTCTGTAATTGTTTTAGATACATCTCATAATTAGGATCATCAGGTGATGTACTTTCTAACAGAAGTTCCATACGACTCACTTGACTCGATATTTGATCATAAAAAGTATCGAGACTATCTTCCGTAATTCCATATTGTTGTAAAGCCGTAATATAGGCTTGATAACTGCTTTGCCAAGTAGCTTCGGCTTCCTCCAATGCCTGTTTTCCCGATCTTTCCTTCTCTTGTAATGTTGCGCGAGCTTGCTCTAATTCATCTCGACTCTGATCCAATGTCTGTCTCGTCTGATCTAATTCTGCTTTGGCCTGATCTAATTCCTTTTGCGCATCCGCCACTTCTTCCTGCAATGCATCTTCTATTTCCTGGATTGCTTCCGTTGCTTCTTTTAAAATTTCTTCATACCGAATCGTTTCACGGATCGGTTTTAAAGTCAGAAGTTCATCTTCGAGTGCATCCGCAAAGCGACGATAATCTTCTTGATAACTGATAGCATCTAAAGTACCCTTCGCCGTTAAATAAACTTCCGTATAGTAATCAGAATGGAAATTATCCTTGTCAACAAAAAGAAATGATTCGATTTTTCCTTTCCCGATTTGAGTAATTCCCATATCTGTTCCTATATAAAGAGACGATTGCACCGTACCCACGACTTCATAGTCCATGATCTCCAACATGCCATCGACCGTAAGTTCACTAATATGAATGGTATCTCCTACCTGATAATGACTACTATCCGCAAGACATTCATTTGCATTCTCAATCTGACGACCATCAATCAACTCTACTTGATTGATATCCTCTTCCAAAGTATGAATACGAACAGCCCGACCATCGACCAAACCATCGACCGAATAACTAGGAACAACACGCTCCACATGAGAAAGTTCAGAAAGCGACGCAATATCATCATCCGTCAAGCCCATCGTCGACATAATTTTAAAGTCCATCAAAGAAGTTCGATCATAGTAATCATCCAGCGTCGTTAAAATATCCGGCGCCGTTTCCCGTAATCCTGCAAAAAAGCCAACGCCCAAAGCCACAATCAAAAGGATCGAAAGAAACCTTCCAATCGATTTTCGGATTTTAGCGATGGACATTTTAAAGAGAAGCCACATTACCAATCAAGCTCCTTTACTAGTTTAGGATGTTCGTTCAAGTGAACTTCTTCGACCGTTCCATTTTTCAACCGAATGACACGATCCGCGATTTCCGAAATCATGCTATTATGCGTAATAATGATCGTTGTCATTCCCATTTCACGAGAAGTTTTTTGTAACAATTCCAAAATCTTGACACCCGTCTTAGAATCCAATGCCCCCGTTGGTTCATCACAAAGAAGTAATTTTGGATTTTTGGCAATGGCCCTGGCAATCGCAACACGTTGTTGCTCTCCGCCCGATAATTGTGCTGGAAAATTATCCATCCGCTTTCCAAGCCCCACTTGCTCTAGAATCGATTTTGGATCAAGTGGATCTTTACATATTTGGACAGCCAACTCGACATTTTCTAACGCTGTCAAATTTTGTACTAAATTGTAAAACTGAAAAACAAAACCAATCCGGTTACGGCGATAAGAAATTAAATCTTTCCTCGTATAAGAAGTAATATCTTCCCCATCCACTACAATATGACCACTCGTTAATGTATCCATTCCCCCAAGCATATTCAAAATCGTCGTTTTCCCTGCACCAGAAGGCCCAAGAATGACAACCAGTTCACCCTTTTCAATCGAAAAAGACACATCATGAGAAGCCAAAATTTTCACTTCTCCCATTTGATATTCTTTACAAATTTTTTTCACTTCGATGTATGCCATAACAGCACCCCATTTCTATCATCATTATAGCATTGTTTCTAAAAAAAAAGAACAGAAAAAAAGAAAGATACCCACCCTTTTCATGAAAAAGAAAAGGCGTAGATCTTATCACCTTTTAATTAAAAGAAAACAATAAAATATACAATCTAACCATATATAACAATCCTATTGCAATCTATAACGTACAAGATAACATATAAAATAACATATAAGATAAATTGACGAATAACAGATAATAGAGTATAATATAAGTTATCAGATATGAGGTGATAGAACCATGAATCATTATATTCCACCTTTTGAAATGACAGATTTAATGCTGAAATATATTTCATCCATTATGAAAAAAAATCGGCAAACTTGATCATTATAAAAATTTAAATAAAATGCCTATTTTGAGAAGAAACAATCGCATACATTCCATTCACTCTTCTCTTGCTATAGAGGATAATTCTTTATCTTTTCATCAAGTAAAAGATGTGATTGATGGAAAAACAGTTATAGGTAACAAAAAAGATATTCAAGAAGTAAAAAACGCTTACAAAGCATATGAAATGATAAAAAAAGTAAATCCCTATTCCATAAAAGATCTAAAGAAAACTCATGAAATCATGACATTCTTAATCATAGATGAAGCTGGAGAATTTCGAAAAGGAGAAGAAGGGGTATTTGATGGCGACATATGTATTCATGTATGCCCAAAGCCCGAAATGATTCACCCCCTAATGAACCAATTATTTGATTGGATGAAAAAAAACAAAGACACCCTCCACCCGTTGATACTATCTTCCGTTTTTCACTATGAATTTGTATTCATTCATCCATTCAGTGATGGCAATGGAAGAATGGCTAGGTTATGGCAGAATATATTATTAGCTAATTGGGAAGAAATCTTTGAATACGTACCAATCGAATCACAAATTAAAAAGTACCAAAATGAATATTATAAAGCAATTAGTGATAGTAACATAAATGGAAATTCTACAGAATTCATTATCTTCATGTTAGAAATGATAGATAATGTATTAGAAGATTTGATAAAAAATACCACAAAGGAAACAAACCAAATAAGTCCCTACGTAAAAAAAATGTTAGATGTAATGGAAGAAGGAAGTGCTTTGTCGGCAAAAGATATCATGCAAAAACTAGGAATGAAATCGAGAATATCATTTAGAGAACATTATTTAAAACCTGCGTTAAAAAATGGACTTGTAAAAATGACATACCCCAACAAACCAACAAGTAAAAATCAAACTTATTATAAAACGAATTAGAAATCATACTATCCTACACACCTTACCCTAAGGGAAGGTGTTTTTATTCTATGATAGAGAAAAAAGAAAGGTCACCCTCTCTTCTAATATCCAATGTAATCCAAAAAAGAAAACTTAACGAATGATTTCTTTTCCGCCCATATAAGGTTGTAATACTTTTGGTATTTTAATACTTCCATCTTCTTGATAATTATTTTCAATGAGTGCAATTAACCCACGAGGACTTGCAACGACAGTATTATTCAAAGTATGTAAGAAATAAGTTCCATTTTCACCTTTGGCACGAATACCAAGTCTTCGGGCTTGCGCATCTCCTAAATTAGAGCAACTAGCAACTTCAAAATACTTTTTCTGTCTTGGACTCCAAGCTTCGATATCACAAGATTTCACTTTCAAATCGGCAAGATCACCACTACAGCACTCCAATTGACGAACAGGGACATCAAAATTACGGAAAATTTCAACGGTTAATTTCCACATTTGATTATACCAAGTCATACTCTCTTCAGGCTCACAAATCACAATCATCTCTTGTTTT
>CANTWQ010000100.1 GCA_947853365.1 uncultured Bacilli bacterium | reverse complement strand
GAAATGACGCTTTTAGAGATTAAAGAATTAGTAGATGCAATGAAAGAAGAATTTGGAGTAGATCCAAGTAGTGTAGCAGTTGCTGCTGCTCCAGTACAAGGAGAAGCACAAGAAGAGGGACCTTCAACGGTTACTGTTACGCTTGTAAATGCAGGTGCTGCTAAAGTTGCTGTTATCAAATTGATTCGTGAAATCACTGGTCTTGGATTAAAAGAATCTAAAGATATCGCTGATAACGGTGGTGCTGTGAAAGAAAATATCTCTAAAGATGAAGCAAATGATATTAAAGCTAAATTAGAAGAAGCTGGCGCAGAAGTAGAAGTAAAATAATTGACGTATGTGCCTTGAGGACTATTGAAAAAATAGTCCTTTTTTGTTATATTAAGTATCATAGGAGGGTGTTTATGAAAAAGAAAGAAGCGAGTGATGTTTTTAAGGGAACGGTTATCTTATGTTGCATGATTGCTATTATTTGTACGTTACTTGGTGGGCTTATTGTTTATGTATATTCTCTTCAACACCAATTGTCGTCAAATTATTCTTCTAATCAGGGTGGTGGCCAACCGGTTACGGATCATGTTTCTCTTTCTGTTGCTGAAGTGTACCAATGGTTTGATCGCATTACGCCTATTTTTACCAATGGTCCAGTAGCGGTCGATCAGCTTGTTTACTATCAAGGGAAAGATATTTCTGTCGATGCGTTAGATGAATCATTCAAATTACGGTTGATTGCATCTTCGGTTCCATCTCTTGCTAAGACAGTAGATCGATCTATGTATGATCATGCATCATTGCAATATGATAAGCGGATTATGGAAGAGACTTATTTACAATGGTATGGTAATTTACCAACGTATGAAGTGGGAAATGATAGTACGTGTAGTGGGATTTATTTTGATTCTTCCATCAATGCTTATGTGCAGATGGATGACTCTTGCCGGATGATGGATGATGCTGTTATCTTACGTCCATTTTTCGATTCTTATGAAGAAAAGGATGGAACGCTGATTATTCGTAGTCGGGTATTATTGGCAACTTTAGATGGTGATCATTACAATTACTATCGTGCTTATCCTTTGACGGAGAAAATTGGTTCTTTGCCGACGAGTACTGATTTGATGTACGATCAAGATTTTATGGATGAACTTCCAATCTATCAATTCGTTTTCGAAAAAACCAAAGCTGGCAATTATATTTTTACTGATATTGACTTTGTAGAATAGAATATTTATTGTCCATTTATGAAAGCTTTTAAGAAAGAAGATTTATTTTATGAATGAGAATTATGAAAATGGTTCCATTTGTTTTAAGGGATGAATCTTTTTTTTTGCCTTGCTTTCAGTACATATCATTTGATCAATGATTGCATTATATGAATATTATTATTATTATCTAAACGATAATCTATTCTGATTATCAACAGACAAATAGAATCGGTGATGGAAGTAAAACAGAAGATGAAATATTTCGAGATTATCGCGAGCAACTAGGTCAATATAAATATACTTTCGAGAAGGATCAAGATGGTGTTTATGTTTTTGTTTTCGTCGAAAAAGTAAAATAATTATCATATAAGATGATCCAAAAATTGAAGAGATGATGTAAAATAGTGTAAAAAGTATTGACAAAACGTAAAAAAAGTTAAAAATTGGTTGACCTTGGTTTTATTTTGATGTATCCTATTGATACGAAAGGAGAACTAGCTATATATT
Source organism: uncultured Bacilli bacterium (assembly GCA_947853365.1). Classification (GTDB taxonomy): domain Bacteria; phylum Bacillota_I; class Bacilli_A; order RF39; family UBA660; genus Faecenecus. The sequence continues at coordinate 946 of CANTWQ010000100.1, read as the reverse complement.
TGTTATAGTTGGTTCTTTTCTTTTTTTGGGGTAGGAGTTGATATTTTGGGACAATATTTTACAAATGAGAAACTGCCTAGTAGACGAAAAAAGTTTTCCACACATATTTGTGGAAAACATTATTCTTTCATTACAGATCTCGGGGTGTTTTCTAAAGATAGTATCGATTTTGGAACACGTGTTTTGTTAGAACATTTACCATATTCCACTTTTTCTTCTCCTATTTTAGACGTTGGATGTGGTTATGGTGTTATCGGCATTGTCGTATCGAATGAGACGGGTTGTTCTGTTACGATGGTCGATGTGAATTTGCGGGCTTTGCATTTGGCTCGAGAGAATGCACTTTTAAATCATCAAGATCAGATGCGCATATTAGAAAGTAATTGTTATGATGGACTAGATCCAGAAGAAAAGTTTGCAGTGATTATTACGAACCCTCCAATTCGTGCAGGGAAAGAAATTGTTTATCGTATTTTACAAGATGCTAGAAAATATTTAAAAGAAGATGGAGAACTTTATTTTGTTGTTCGAAAGGAACAAGGGGCAAAGACGATTCTTAGAGATCTAGAAAAAATTTATGAAATTTACGTTTTAGATAAAATCAAAGGTTTTTTTATTGTTCGATGTCGAATTCGTTTGACTTCTTGATAGAAATGTGTTAATAATATAAATTGGCAATGTGTTCATTTTTACAAAAAATGATGCTTTTAAGGGAATAATGATTAGGAAAGATTGGGTGAAAGTTCGTGGCATATCATATGATTGACTGTGGTGTTCACAGAAAAAGAAGAAGTTTTTCAAGAATTAAAAATACGTTTGAACTAAAAGATTTATTAGAGATTCAAACAAAATCTTATCAATGGTTTGTAACCAATGGCATTAAAGAGGTGTTTGAAGATTTATTTCCAGTAGAAAATTTCTCTGGAACTTTATCGCTTGAATTTGG
>CANTWQ010000099.1 GCA_947853365.1 uncultured Bacilli bacterium | reverse complement strand
GCGGGCGGCGATGATGATCATTTCGTTTTCGTGAAGTCCAGATGTGATTCGATCAATATCGTACCATCCTGTAGCTAGGCCGGTTACTTCGCCCTTGGCTGCGGATAATTGTTCTAGATCAGACTGTGTTTTATATAGCACTTCTTTAATCGAACGAAATTCACTCGATTTTCGATTCTTTACTACATTAAATATTTTTCGTTCCGCTTCATCTAATGTTTCATTTAAAGATAATTCACTGTTATAACCCAATGTAGCAACATCAGTTGCTGTTTCGATCAGTTTTCGTAAAATAGCATCATCTTCGACAATCTTAATGTAATAATCAATGTTCGCAGCTGTTGGAACGAAATTTAAAATATCTGATAAATACTCAACACCACCGACTTCATTTAAAATATTTTTTTGTTTTAAAGCAGCGGTTACAGTTGTTAAATCAACCGGTGTTTTCTCATCATTTAAAGATTGTAAGACGGCAAAGATTTTTCCGTTTTGGGGAGAATAAAATGATTCTTCGGTCAAAACTTCACAAGCTCTTTGTAGTGCCTGCTTCGATAGAAACATCGATCCCAATACAGACTGTTCTGCTTCCAAATCATTTGGTACTGTTTTCATTGCCATGTTTACACCTCCTTAATGCGTCAGTTGGACTTTTAATTGTGCTGTTACTCCTTTATATAATTCAATTGTTACTTCATGATATCCTAAACTTGCTAAGTTTGTTTCTAATTTTATTTGCTTTTTATCAATTTTATATCCTTTTTTATCTAAAGCTTCTTTGATTTGTTTTGGACTCACACTTCCAAACACACGATCCTGTTCACCTGTTTTAACTGTAAAATAGAGCCGTTCTTGTTCTAATTTTGCCTTTAATTGTAATGCGTTTTGTTTGTTTTTTTCATCTTCTACTTGGGCATTATGTTGATCTCTTTTTAATTTATTTAAATTTTGTTCGGTTAGGGGAACGGCATATCCTTTTTTTATTAAAAAGTTTTCGGCATACCCATCTTTTACGTTCTTTATTTCATCTTTTTTTCCTTGTCCTTTGAGATCTTTGACAAAGATAACTTTCATATTTATCCCTCCTTAATTGATTTTTTCTAAAATCATTTGTTCCACTTCGTCCATCGTTTTATTTTCCACTCTAGCCGCGGCATCGTGACTATCGCCACCTCCACCAAAACAAGATACTACTTCCGACACTTTAATATCTCCCATCGAACGAGCGCTAATACCAATAAGGGAATTTGTAAATTTACCAATCACAAAGGAGGCTTCAATTCCTTTAAATTGCAATAGCGTATCTGCAATTTTGGCTAAATCTTCCCGACGATAACGAATTGTTTCATCTCCTTTCGTGATTGCAATATTATGGTGTACTTCTACGTTTGTAATCACTTTTTGGCGGGCGATATATTCATTCAAGTCTTGTTTTAAGAGGTATTGAACTTCAGTTGGATCAGCACCATTTTTAGTTAACTGATAAGCACTATAATACGTCTTTTCGTCAGTTTTGACAACAAAATTGTTGGTATCTAATACAATTCCTGATAAAAGATAAGTATTGATCTCTTTTGGCAAAATAATCTGTTCAAAATCCAGCCATTCGGTTAACATTTCGCATGTACTAGAAGCATAAGGATCAATCCATGCCAAAGCATCTTGAATGGTGTCATCGCCTTTTTGGTGATGGTCGATGATCATCCTATTTGGAAATGAATTCAATAATGCATTCGATTGTAATAATGACTTTTTGTTGGTATCAACGACAATGAGTAATTGGTTGTCTTGATGAATGATATCCGATGTTTTGATCATTTTTATTTTATCATGAATTCGGTCAATTACTTGCTTTACGGCTAATTCATGGTGTGTATCATCCAATATCATATAAGCCTTTTTACCCCAAATGGAAAGAAGCGTTATTAAGCCAATGGCACTTCCGATTGCATCTAAATCTAAATCGATATGTCCAGAAATATATATTTCACTTGCTTGATTGATTTTTTCTTTCATCTGGGTAAAAATTTCTCTCATGTGTCCTCCTTAAATGACATTTGTCTATTATTTATTATACTATAAAAATTCGCTTTTGGGTAGTAGAGGTATATCCCTCTAATCAAAAAAGATGCGCTTGGCATCCTCTTTTTAATTTTGTTTTGTATATGGTAAATAACCAAGGGCCCGAGCCCGTTTGATTTGTTCTGCAATGTGTCTTTGATGTTTGGCACATGCACCTGTGACACGGCGCGGTAAAATTTTTCCACTATCATTGACATAACGTTTTAATGTTTCGATATCTTTGTAGTCAATGTCTTTTCCTGTACACATATAGCAAACTTTCTTTTTCTTACGATAAAATTCTGCCATTATTATCCTCCTTCTTTAGAATGGTAAATCATCATCACTAATTTCAATGCTTGATCCAAAATCAGCAAATGGATCATTTTTAATATCCGTCGTCTTGGTTTCTGTCTCTGATGTAAAATCATATGGTGTTGGTTCATTGGTGTTCGTCATATTTGGATTGGGATTGGTTGATACATTCGCATTTCGACTATCCAAAAATTGTACATTATCTGCAACCACTTCAGTTACATAACGCCGTTGGCCATCGTTTCCGTCATAACTTCTCGTTTGAATTCTACCATCAATCGCAATTTGGCTTCCTTGATGTAGATAGTTTTTCACATTTTCGGCTTGCTTACGCCATACCACTACAGGAATAAAATCGGCTTCTCTTTCTCCTTGTTGGTTAGCAAAGGTACGATTGATAGCAACTGTAAACGATGCAACTGGGGTATTATTACCTGTATATCTTAATTCTGGATCTTTGGTTAAGCGACCAATTAAAAATACTTTATTCATATACTTCTCCTTATGCTTCTACACGTATGACTAGATGACGAAGAATGTCTTCGTTTAACGTTGCAAGGCGATCAAATTCATTGATTGCATCAGCATTACTAGCTTCTACAACAAAGAAATAGTAAATTCCATTTTTATATTTCTTCATTTCATAAGCCATTTCTTTTTGTCCTAATGCTTTTTCTTCAACAACTTTACTATTATTTGTTGTAAGAATGTTTTTCATTGTTTCTGCAACGGCAGCAACAGCATTCTCCTCTAAATCAGGACGGACAATGAATGTAATTTCATATTTTTTCATGTCTTTCCACCTCCTTTTGGACATAAGGCCTATCATTCCATAGGCAAGGAGTATATCAAAATACTCGCAAGTATTGTATCAAAAAATGAAAAAAATGTAAATGTTTTTTTACATCTTTAAACATTAAAGCGAAAGTGACAAATATCGCCATCTTGCATGAGATAATCTTTACCTTCTAAACGCATTTTACCAGCTTCTTTCACTTTCAATTCACTTCCACAAGCCATCAAATCATCATATGACATTACTTCGGCGCGAATAAATCCTTTTTCAAAATCAGAGTGAATGATTCCCGCGCATTCTTTGGCATTCATTCCTTTATGAAAAGTCCAGCACCGACATTCATCACTACCCGCTGTAAAATATGTAGCAAGACCTAATAAATCGTAAGTTTCACGAATTAAGATATCTAATCCTGAATCTGTAATTCCTAACATTTCTAACATGTCTTTTTTATCATCATCATTTAATTCGCTTAATTCCGATTCTACCTTGGCACAAAGTTTCACACATTTTGAATTTTCTTTTGTGGCATATTCCTTTACTTGCATTACATATGAATTATCCATTTTTGTTAATTCTTCTTCGCCAATGTTTGCCACATAAATAATTGGTTTGATTGTTAAAAATTGATACGATTTTAAATAATGTTTTTCTTCCGCAGTGAAAGAAATATTTCTTAAAACTTTATTTTGTTCTAAGGCTTCTTTGGCTTTTTGTAGTGCATGCATTTCGGCTAAGGCTTCTTTATCTTTGCTTGATTCAGCCTTTTTACGCATCTTTTCAATGCGATTTCCAACAATTTCTAGATCGGCTAATACTAATTCTAAATTGATAATTTCAATATCGCGAATCGGATCGACACTTCCTTCGACGTGGATGATATTTTCATCCTCAAAACAACGAACAACTTCTACAATTGCATCGGTTTCGCGAATGGCCGATAAAAATTGATTTCCTAAGCCTTCGCCATGACTTGCTCCTTTGACCAAACCAGCAATGTCAGTAAACTCAAAAGAAGTGGGTATTGTACGATCCGGTTGATACATTTCTTCTAGATGGGCTAATCTTTCATCCGGAACAGTAACAACTCCTACATTTGGATCGATCGTTGCAAACGGGTAGTTAGCAGCTAAAATGTGTTTTTTGGTAATGGCATTAAAAAGGGTTGATTTTCCTACATTTGGAAGTCCAACAATACCGGCAGTTAAACTCATAATATCCCTCATTTCTAATAATGTATTATAACATATCCCACTCGAAAAAAAAAGAAAACAACAAATTGTTTTCTAAGCCGTTGGAAAAACATTTGGTCCAATTGGTAACCCAATTAAATACCAACCAATGACAATTAAAATCCAAGTAATTCCAACAATGGCGCAATAAGGCATAATTAACGAAAGGGAATGTCCTATGGTAATAGGCTTATCTTGTTTCTGGTTATAGATGTTCAAATATCCGATGTAGATAACAAAATAAGCAAGTAGGGGAGTGATTCCCTTTGTTAAAGAGTCTCCAGCACGCATAATAAATTGGGCAAATTGGGGCGTAATATTTGATTGCATTAAACTAGGAACAACAACAGGGGCTAATATCGTCCATTTTGCAAGGGGCGTTGTAACAAAGAGATTACAAACGGCAATGACTGCTAAAACTAACAGTATCAATGGAATTCCTGTAAAGTTTAGATTACTGATTAAAGAAGAACCCCAAGCAGTAACGACATTACCAATATTCGTGCTTCTAAATACAGAAACAAATTGAGATGCAAAGAAAATCAATATAATAATACTTGAAATTTGTTTCATATAAACACTTGTTTTTTGAATGAGATCACGATCATTTTTAATTGTTTTCGCACCAATTCCATAGGCAACACCTGTAACCAAGAAAAATAACGATACCATATAAGTAAAGCCATCTTGGAAATAAGAATTCGGTCCAAATACTTGACCTAAATAGGTGGTTTCTTCCATATCGAGTAATAAACCAGAAAACGGAAGATTCGGAATTAAGGCATAGATGAAAAACAAAATAAAAATAATTGCTGCTATCAAAGCATTTTGTAATCCTTTCTTTTCCCTTAGCTCCGTTTCAATTTTCTTTTGTTCTTCTTCTTCGATATCTACAAACTCTACTTCTTTAGTACTTTCTAAATCATTTTTTTCTCTATATCTTCCTAATTTCGGAATAATGATTTTTTCCATCACTAGAGTTCCTACAATGGATAGAATAATACTTGTTACAATGATAATAAATAGATTGGAAGTCAAACTAATATGCGCCGTAGAATCAATCAATGAAGCAGCAGTGGTAGTTGTGCTAATTAAATTGACTTCCATCGATCCTACAAAGATTGTGGCACCGTAACCAAAAGCGACGCCACAAAAGGCGGCAATGATGCCTGCTAATGGGTTTCTTCCTTTGGCCAAGAAAAGAATCGCTCCAAGTGGTATCAATAGTACATATCCAACGTCGTTGATCAAACTAGAAATCGTAGCCAAGAAAATCAATAAAAACGTTGTTTTCTTGTTATCCAATTTTATCATATGGCGTTTAATAAACGTATCTAACAGCCCTGTAGCTTGGGCTACACTTACACCAATTAAAGCAATTAACATCGTACTAAGTGGAGCAAAACTAATGAAGTTTCGAGCCGCATTTCCTATCATATATTTCAATCCATCATAATTACATATATTTTCTACTGTAACGAGTACCGCTTCTAATTGATTGGTACTTGGATTGATACGATTGTAAGTTCCTTGCATTTCAAAGGCAGAAAAGATTCCGCTTAATACAATGACCAAAAAGATAAGCAATATAAATGTCGTAATTGGATGAAAATGAAATTTCCTTAATTTTAACTTCTTACGCTCTTTCATCGGAATCATCCTCCTCCGACAATATTTTCTTTAGCTTTTTATTGAATTCTACGCGAGGCAATAGAACAATTCGGCCACATCCTTGACATTTTATCTTAATATCAGCTCCAAGGCGCACGATTTCCCAAGCATTGCTACCACACGGATGGCCTTTTTTCATCATTACGATGGTTCCTAATTTATAATTATTCTCCATGATGCACCTCAATTTGTGGATATACAATTGGAATATGGGCTTCATCCAAGCGATCTTTGATTTCTTTATTCATTTTTCTTGATATACCGAAGTTTTCCATCGCTACGGTTGGCACAGTCATGCGGTAAATGACCGCACTATCCGCCAATTCTTCAATACCTAACACTTCTACTTTGCCTTTGGTATTGGTCAATTCTTTGTTTAATGTATCCGCAATTTCATTTAATACCTTCAAAACTTTATCTGTATTTTCATCATAAGAAATAGAAATATCAATCGTTGACCGAGATTCTTCGATACTATAATTGATGACCTCGGATACATTCCGATTTGCAACCATCATGACGGCACCATCATAACTTTTAATTTTCGTTGTTTTTAATCCAAGAAAAATTACTTCGCCACGAAAGCCATTGATTTCAATATTGTCGCCAATGGCATAATGGTTTTCTAAAATAATAGATACACCAGCAAAAAGATCTTTTAATGTATCTTGAAACGCAAGTCCTACGACTGCTCCCAAAATTCCAAGACCTGCAATTAAAGAGCCTACATCGACGCCATAAACACCTAAAATGGATAAAATAACAACTGCACCGATAAAATAACTGATAATATTTTGAACAAGAACTTTAATCGTTTCTGTTTTTTTATAATTGTGACTGTTTTTTCGCAAGGTATTGGCTTTTAAATCAAATCCCTTACCGATAATTTTTTTTATAACAATAATCAAGAAAACGCCAATTACAACATAAATGATGGGTAAATAAAATTTAGGACTTTTAAAAAATTCCATTATCCTTCACCTTAACTTTCTATTTCTAAAATTTCTAAAATCCGGTTAAGATCATTGGTATTGGTAAAACTAATTTCAATTTTTTTATTTTTGATTTTTACCTTGGTATCTAATTTATCTCTTAAAACTTCTTCAATATAATGATATTCATTGGAACGAGAAGAAGTATGTCTTGTCACTTGATTTTTTTTGACTACATCAGAGGCGCTCGCTAATTGTTCTATTTGTCTGACACTGAGATTTTCGTTTAAAATACGATTTGCAAGCATCAATACTTTTTCGGAATCTGCTATTTTACTTAATACCCGGGCATGGCTCATAGAAATATCGCCATTGACGATCATTGTTTTTACCATTTCTGGTAATGACAATAATCCCAACATATTTGTGACATAACTACGACTTTTGCCAAGACGATCGGCTAATTCTTCTTGGGTAAGGTGAAGAGCTTCTACTAATTTTTTATAAGCTGTCGCTTCTTCGATGGCATTCAAATCTTCTCTCTGTAAATTTTCTAGGAGCGCAATTTCCATCATTTCGTCATCTGTAAAGTCACGCACAATGGCGGGAACTGTTGTTTTTCCTGCTAGTTCTGATGCTTTGGCACGCCGCTCTCCAGCAATGATATCATATCCTTTGATGCTTTTTTTTACAATGATTGGTTGAAATACCCCGTGTTCTTTAATCGATTTTGCCAATTCTTCTAAAGCATCTTGATCAAAATGTTTTCGTGGTTGATAAGGATTGCTTCGTAAATCTTTTAAAGGGATTTCAACAATATTATCTTTTGGGGTTGTTTCGATGATTTTTTCTTCCATCCCTTGATAATCGATTGGTTCATTGTTAAATAGTTCTTCTAATCCTCTTCCTAAGGCTCTTCTCTTAGACGTTTCCATTTCGCTCGATCACTTCCTTTGCTAAATTTAAGTAAGCTTCTGATCCACGACTTTTCGGATCATACGCCAGTATTGGTTTCCCATGAGATGGGGCTTCTGTCAAACGAATCAATCTTGGAATAATCGTATTGTAGACACGTTCTTTAAAGTAACGTCTAATCTCTTCAACGACTTCTAATCCTAAATTAGTTCTAGAATCCAACATCGTTAATAATACTCCTTCAATATTTAACGTCGGATTCAAGTTTTTTTGTGCTAACATAATTGTATTTAATAATTGTGTGATTCCTTCTAGCGCAAAGAATTCACATTGTACTGGAATAATCACAGAGTTCGATGCCGTTAGGGCATTGGTAGTCAATAAGCCAAGAGATGGAGGACAATCGATGATAATATAATTAAAATCATCTTTAATTGGCTCCAATGCTTGTTTTAACTGAACTCCTTTAGCAAAGCCTGGTTCCGATTGACTTTTTTCAATCAATTCGATATCGACTCCCGCCAAGTTGATCGTTGCTGGTAACAAATACAAATTTCTATATTTTGTTTTATGGATTGCTTCTTGAACTGTACATTTTCCCGTAATGACATCATAGATACTTTTTTCAATATCCCCTTTATTCATACCTACACCAGTTGTTGCATTTCCTTGGGGATCTAAATCTAGTAATAAAACTTTTTTTCCTAATAATGCAAGGGATGCAGAAAGATTGATACTTGTTGTTGTCTTTCCTACGCCACCTTTTTGATTCACTAATGAAATTATCTTTCCCATCAAAATCACCTTTTCTTTTCATATTCATTGTATCAAAATTCAAATCATTTGCAAAGTATCGAGAGAAACAAAAGAAAAATAAATTTTGTCTACTTCGCCAAAATGCTTCGTTTCTTAATAGTCCCTTTGTGAATGGTCGAAAACATTCCTGTAATTTAACAAAAGTTGTCTTTACACTGCTGGTCCTAAGTCACGTAGACAATTTGGTATTCTCACAAAAAATCATGTCAATTTCCTATCATTACTTTCCGATGATATCAAAAAAGTAGATTTCTCTACCTTTTTGTTTATTTATCTATTTTTATTGTAATTTGATATGAATTTGGTAAATCCATCTCATCCAAATCGATTTTTAAACCTCCAGCTTCTAAACGATTGATGAGATCTCGAACATCGTTGATTGCCAATTTTAAAGTTGCAGGTTGACTTTCTTCTTTTGGTGCAGTTGGATGTTCGATACCATTTTTATTGCGAAATTCATTAAGTAATGACTCGGTATTGGTAAATGGTTGATAACTTTGTTTCTTTGGTGTATCATCTAACATTTCAATTTCATCTGGAATTTCAATTGGAGTAGGGGCTGTTGGAGTTTTTACTTCTTGGTAACTTGGCTCCATCGTTAGATGATCAAGTGTATTTTCAGAAGTGGTCGTTTCCACGGATGTCGGTAGTGAAGAAATTGACTCTAATTTTTCAGTTTCGGCTGGTGCCGATGATACATTGGATGACGAAGTTTGATCTGGCGATAAAGAAATATAATCAAAGGTTGGAATTGTCCTTTCATTCTTTTCTGGAGTCGTTGTTTTTTCAGGTTCTTCGTCAAAATTAGGGACAAATTTAAAATTCTGTTTCCAGGCAGGATCTTCTTCCTCTTCTTTTTTAGGAACTTGTAATAATTTATCAAAATCAGGAGATTCTTTTTCTGGACCAATGATGTCTGTCGTTTTTGATTTCAATTCATCTAAATCGATATTAGACGATGCTTTGATATCGACGGCATTGGCCGATGGATTATATACTTTAGGATGTGGAATAAACGGATCTTCCAACGTCGGGGTTGCCTGATTTTCAGATGGTGTAGTAATGGTTGTATTTGCTTGTCCGGCTTTTTCAGGACTAGAAACGGTACTATTTTCTACCTTGCTTTCTGATTCTTGATTCATTTTTTTAATTTCAGCATCTAATTCTCGAACTGTCATACGATTTGCAATCACTTTCTTTAACATTTCTACTTGTTTTTCTTTATCTTTAATATTTAATAAACTACGCGCATGACGTTCTGAAATTTTATCATTCAATAACGCTTCTTGTACTTCATCCGCAAGGGATAGCAAGCGTAGTTTATTGGCAATTGCGGCTTGGCTTTTGCCCATAGTGCGTCCTAATTCTTCTTGGGTCATCGAATCTAGATCTAATATTTTTTGATAAGTGCGCGCTTCCTCAATCGGTGTTAAGTCTCTTCTTTGCAAATTTTCAAGGAGGGCAACTTTTGAACTTTCTTTATCATCTAAATTTCTAATAATTGCTGGAATTTTCGTAAGTCCAGCCATAACAGACGCTTTATATCGACGTTCTCCGGCAATGATTTCATATTTATCACCAATTTTACGAACAATGATTGGTTGAATCACGCCGTGTTCTTTAATGGATGCAGATAATTCTCGTAATGCTTTATCTTCAAAAATTTCACGTGGCTGAAAGCGATTTGGTATGATATCATCTACATATAAATCTACGATTTCTCTTTCCATATTCATGTGATACCCCTCACTTTATTCTTTCTATTTTCTATTATAGTATCATTATAGTAAATTTTTCGCAAATTTACAATGGATATTTTTTGATTTCATTTGCGTGACGTGGATATTTAAAATCTGTTTTTTGATTTTTTTGAATGACTAAAAGGGTTCGTGTGCTATTTTCTATAGGAAGTAAAAAACAAATTTTATTCACTAGAGTTAAGTGTAAAAGAGAAAATGCCTTCTTGGCAGATTTTAATTCTTCTTCGACGTTTGCTTTCATTGGTATGATATATCCATTTACTTTCGTCATAGGAGCACATATTTCTAATAGTGCATTTAAATTTGTAACAGCACGAGCTGTAACAACATCGAAAATTTCACGATTTTTTTTGGCATAATCTTCACCGCGACTATGAATAACGGTAATATTGGTTAATCCTAATCTAGCAATCACATCTTTTAAATAATTGGTTCGTTTTTGAAGGGAGTCAATCAAAGTTACTTTTAAGTTGGGAAAAACAATTTTTAAAACAATGCCAGGAAATCCAGCGCCGGTTCCAACATCACATAGATGAATGGGTTGGGTTAAGTCATAGGCATTATGTAGGGTAAGACTATCATAAAAATGTTTGAGATAAACTTCTTTTTTTTCGGTAATTCTAGTCAAATTCATTTTTTCATTCCACGCGAGAAGTAAATGATAAAAGGTATCTAACTGTTGTTTTTGTTTGTCATTTAATATGATATTTTCTTTTTTGAGATATTCATAAAATTCTTCTTCAGTCATACATTGATCTTCCTTTGTTCTTGCTTTTTTAACATTACACTCAATATTGCAATATCCGCTGGATTTACTCCACTAATACGAGACGCTTGCCCTAACGAAGTAGGACGTATCGCTTCTAACTTTTGACGAGCTTCCGTTGCTAAATTGTGTACCAGTTGATAGTCAAATTCTTGGGGAATGATAATACTTTCCATAGAAAGCATCTTTTCGGCTTCTTGATTTGCCTTTTTGATATAGCCTTCGTATCGATCCATAATTTCTACTTGTTCTAACACTTCTTTTTCATAAGAATCTAAAGAAATAAAATGAGCAATCTCAGTCATGGTAATTTCTGGTCTTTTTAATAATTGATACAATGTAATTCCGTCATATAGAGGCGTAGATCCATTGGCTTCCAAATAGGCATTTACTTCTTGCTTTGGGGTAATTTTATGACTTTTTAATAAAGATATTAAATCTTCAATTTGGGCTTCTTTCTTTTTTAATCGTTCATATTTTTCTTTCGATATCAGTCCAATTTCATATCCATATTTTCGAAGGCGAAGATCTGCATTGTCATGACGAAGAAGCAAACGATATTCCGCACGAGAAGTTAACATACGATAGGGTTCTTTGGTTCCTTTGGTGACAAGATCATCAATCAAAACACCAATATATGCTTCATTTCTCTTTAAAATAAGGGGTGGCTTATGATTCAATTTTAAGGAAGCATTGATGCCTGCAATCAATCCTTGTCCAGCGGCTTCTTCATATCCACTAGTACCATTAATTTGACCAGCAGTAAAAAGATTCTCAATAAGCTTTGTTTCTAGTGATTGTTTTAGTTGCGTCGGATCAATTGCATCATATTCAATCGCATAAGCATATTTTTTAATAATCGCATGCTCTAAGCCAGGAATACTTTTTACCATTTGTTCTTGAATTTCATGAGGCATACTCGTAGAAAAGCCTTGTAAGTAGATATCATCATAGTATTTACTTTCTGGCTCTAGAAATAATTGATGACGTTCTTTATCTTGAAAACGAACCACTTTATCTTCGATGGATGGACAATAGCGCGGACCTACGCCTTCGACATAACCACCATACATACTAGATTCGGTTAAATGCTCATGAATGATTTGATGCGTTTGGGCAGTAGTATAGGTGAGGTAACATGGGAGTTGATCTTTCGGTTGGTAAAGAGGGGCATGATCAAAAGAAAAAGCGTATGCTTTTTCATCTCCTGGTTCAATTTCGGTTTTTGAAAAATCAATACTATCCTTTTGAATCCGTGGTGGAGTTCCTGTTTTAAGCCGTTGAATCGTAAATCCTAATTTTCTTAGGGTATCACTAAGATGCTTGGATGGTTTTTCGCCGTGAGGACCAGATGGAGTTTTCATCGATCCGACTAAGACTGTTCCCTTTAAATATGTACCAGTTGTTAAAATTACAATTTTACTGACAATTTTTGTACCGTCTTCTAAAATAACTCCTTGTACAGTATTGTTCTCGACGATTAAATCTTCAACCATGGCTTCTAAAATAGTTAAATTAGGTGTGGTTTCTAAAGTATTTATCATTTGCTCTGGATAGGTAATCTTATCCCCCTGGGCTCTTAATGCTCTAACTGCTGGTCCCTTTTTCGTATTTAACATTTTCATCTGTAGTGAGCTATGATCAATATTATTAGCCATCTCACCCCCAAGGGCATCAATTTCTCGTACAATAATCCCTTTGGCAGGCCCACCGATAGAAGGATTACATGGCATATCTGCTATATTATTTTTATTTCCTGTAATAAGTAATGTCTTATGATGAAGGCGGGCAGATGCTAAACAAGCTTCACATCCAGCGTGTCCTCCACCGACAACAATAATGTCATAATTCATTGATTACACTTCCTTTTTTGCAACCTTATATTATATAGGAAAGAGAAAAAAGAACAAGAAATTATTTCCCGGGAAATAATTTTCTATCACTTTCCTACACAAAAACGTTGAAATAATTCATCTAATAATTCTTCCGTATAAGTTTCTCCAATCATTTCTCCTAATTTTTCCCAAGCTTGTTTGATATCTATCTCTACCATATCGATAGGTGTTTTAGTTTCTATATTTTTTAAAGATTCGACGATGTGTTGATTGGCTTCTTTTGCTAAAGAAATTTGTCGAACATTAGATAAGTAATTATAGTCTTTTGTTTGGATCTGTTCTAATTGAAACATCTTTTTGATTTTATCATATAATGGCAACATACTTTCTTCTGAAAGTGTATTGATTTCTACGACTTGGCGATCTTGTAATTCATGAAAATCCAATTTCGTTGGTAAATCATTTTTGTTAATTACTACAATATTTGCCTTATCTTTCGTCGAGGATAATATTTTTTGATCTTCCTCCGTAAGTGGTTCGTTATTATTTAAAACGATTAACACTAGATCTGCTTCAGAAATTAAAGATAAACTTTTTTCTACGCCGATTTTTTCTACTACGTCTTTGGTTTCACGAATTCCCGCAGTATCTATTATATTAAGTAACACCCCATCGATTTGGATACTTCCTTCTACAATATCACGGGTTGTTCCTGCAATATCTGTTACAATTGCTTTCTGTTCGTTTAACATCCGATTTAAAATACTACTTTTCCCAACGTTAGGACGTCCAACAATGATAGTTTGAATCCCATTTTTAATCAATTTACCCGTTTGGCTATCAGCAATCATTTTAGTTAACATTTTTTGTATTTCTAATAAAGGTGGCTTAATCTTCTCATTTGTCATCTCTTCAATGTCTTCATATTCTGGATAATCTATATTTACTTCAATTGCCGTGATTACGGACACTAGTTTTTCACGAATTTTGCGAATTTGCTGGCTGATTCTTCCCTCTAAACCATTGATAGCCAGTTTTCTTGCTGCTTCCGTTTTTCCTTCAATTAAATCCATAACAGATTCTGCTTCGACCAAATCGATACGTCCATTTAAAAAAGCACGTTTGGTAAATTCACCAGGTTCAGCCAATCTGGCTCCTTTGGT
>CANTWQ010000098.1 GCA_947853365.1 uncultured Bacilli bacterium | reverse complement strand
ATATTGTCAATGCTTTCTTTGAAAAATATGTAGAGCATACGATTGTCAATCCGACTTTTGTTTACGAATATCCAATTGAGATTAGTCCATTGGCAAGAAAAGCCAAAGATCCAAGATTTACCGAGCGCTTTGAACTCTTTATCTGTGGTGGAGAATACGCCAATGCCTTTACAGAATTGAATGATCCGATCGATCAATATGAACGTTTCTTAAATCAATTGAAAGAAAGAGAACTTGGAAATGATGAAGCGAATGAAATGGATATGGATTATGTAGAAGCACTCGAATACGGAATGCCTCCGGCTGGAGGTATGGGAATGGGAATCGATCGTCTTGTAATGTTATTAACAGGAATGGATTCCATTCGTGAAGTTATCTTATTTCCAACGATGAAATTAAAGTAATATATGAAAACGGAGCAATCCGTTTTTATTTTTGCTGTTTTTTGGAAGTGAAAAATTTTCTTCTTGTTTCATTATGTCGAATTTTACCATTATTTTTCATACTTTTTTTCTTAAAAACGCTTGTATTATAAGGGTTTTATTGTATAATTATCCTGGGAGGGTTATTATGAAGAAGCATAATTTATTGAAGGTAGTTTTCATTTCTATCTTGGTTGCTGTACTTCTTACATGGTTGTTACCAACATTAAGTGTACAGTATGGACAAGTAATAGAGGGAACGAGACAACAGGTTGGACTTTTGGATTTTTTTACTTATCCAACATTGACGTTTACCTATTTTGGAACAGTATTTGCTATGATTCTTGCGATTGGCGCATTTTACGGTGTTTTGTCTAAAACAGGTATTTATCGTAAATTATTGGATAAAATAGTCAAAGGATTTGCTGGTAGAGAATGGTTATTCTTAACGGTAACGATGGTTGTTATCGCTGGAATTACTTCGGTATCTGGATTGAACTATGCAATGATGTTTGTTTTTCCATTTGTAATTTCTGTTATTTTACTTATGGGCTATAACAAATTAGTGGCAGCGACTACGACGGTAGGCTCATTACTGGTTGGTATTATGGGTACGACTTTCGGTACTGCTAATATTCCATATGTTACATCAGCATTGACTGGCATTACTGTTTATTCTGAAATCATTACAAAAGTTTTAATTTTAATCGTTGGACTTATTTTACTTGTCTTTAATGTTTTACGTTATGCAAGTAAAACGCGTAATACAACGGATGAGGTAGATAGTGATTTTGTTCCTGAAGCTGTAACGGCCAAAGAAAAGAAACATATTTGGCCAGCAGTTGTTATTTTTGATTTATTATTATTGGTTATGATTTTATCGTTCATTCCATGGGCTGATGTTTTTGAACTAGAGTTATTTACCAATATTACGGAGTGGGTCACTAGCTATGAATTATTCGGATTCCCGATATTTGCCAAAATTATCGGTCAAGTAGCAGAATTTGGTTATTGGGGATTAACACAAATACCAACGTTGATCTTAATGGCAACGGGATTGCTTGCTCTTGTTTATCGCATGAAGTTTAATGACTTTTTAAAAGCGATGATCGATGGATTAAAAAAAGCAATTTTCCCAGGGGCAATCGTTTTGTTGATTTATACCGTATTGATCATTATGGTATATCATCCAGTGCAGTTAGTGATTGCTAAATTCTTACTTGGTTTAACTGAAAGTTTCAATGTGGTTACCATGGGTGCTGTAGCGATTCTTAGTGGTATATTTAATATTGATATGACTTATGTATCACAAAGTGTACTTCCGTATATTGTAACCGTGATTACGGATACTGATTTATATCCTTTAATTGCGGTTATGTTCCAATCACTTTATGCGTTTGCTATGTTATTCGCTCCGACCAGTGTCGTACTTATGGCAACACTTGCATACTTAAAAGTGCCTTATACAGAATGGTTAAAACATATCTGGAAACTATTGCTTCAATTATTAGTAGTGCTGTTTGTGATTTTTACAATTCTGTTATTGATTTAAAGAGGTTTTTCCTCTTTTTTTGTTTATATTTTGTGTAAAAGAGGCATAACATACATAGAATGTTTTTGAGAGGAGAATTCTATGTTTTCAAAATTTACCGAAGAAGCACAAAAAGTTTTGGTTGGAGCCAAACGTGAAATGATGGAATTAAAACATCCTTATATTGGGAGTGAACATCTCCTACTTTCTATTCTAAAAAATAATACGAATTCTGTTGCCCAAAAATTAAAAGAGTTTCATTTAACGTATTCTTTATTTCGGGAAGAGGTCATTCAAACGTTGGGCATTGGCCAAGAAAAAAGTGAATGGTTTTTATACACGCCACTTTTAAAAAGAATTTTGGAAAGCAGTATGTTGGAAGCAAAAGAAAATAACGAAGATGAAGTTACTGTGGAACATCTTTTCTTCGCATTGCTAGAAGAAGGGGAAGGTGTAGCAATTCGTATCCTGCTCGGAATGGGAATGGATTTAGATGCTTTTTATACGTCATTTTCCTCATTTACTTTAAAAAAAAGTCATCACAAAAAGTTATTGATGGATGATTATGGAATTGACTTTAATGAAAAAGCCCGAAAAAAAGAATTGGATCCTGTGGTTGGAAGAGAAGAAGAATTACAACGTTTGATTGAAATTTTATCGCGACGTGGGAAAAACAATCCATTGTTGATTGGTGAAGCGGGAGTCGGAAAAACGGCGATTGTGGAAGAATTGGCGCGAAAGATAGTTATGGGGCAAGTACCCAATGCGCTCAAAGGGAAACGAATTCTTTCGTTATCGGTTTCATCGTTGGTGGCAGGGACTAAGTATCGTGGTGAATTTGAAGAGCGTATCAATCGTATTTTGAAAGAAGTGGAAGAAAATCCAGATGTGATTTTATTTGTCGATGAATTTCATACATTGATGGGCGCTGGAGGAGCTGAAGGAGCGATTGATGCTTCTAATATTTTAAAGCCAATTTTAGCGCGCGGAAAAATTCATTTGATCGGTGCTACGACCACTGCGGAATATAAAAAGTATATTGAGGTTGATAAAGCGTTTGTAAGACGGTTTCAACCTATTTTGGTGGAGGAACCGAACGATAGTAAAACATTAGAGATTTTAAGAAAATTATGTCCGTTGTATGAAAGTTTTCACCATGTTCAAGTATCTGATTCCCTATTAGAAGAGATTGTTCGTTTATCAGGACAATATTTGTTTGATCGTAAGCAACCAGATAAAGCAATCGATATTTTAGATGAAGTATGTGCAAAAGTTTCTTTACAAGAAGATCAAGATAGTATGAAGTTACGTGGTTTACAGGAATCGTTGGTTTCGTTATTAGAAGAGAAGAATGAGTGTATTGTTTTGCAGAAATATGAAGAGGCTATTGCTATTTCGGAAAAGGAGAAGCGAATTGAAGATAAGGTGCATCGATTAGAAAGAAAATTGGCACATTCTCCTGTTCCAAAAGAAGTCACGAAGGAAGTTTTATATTCTTTCATTCAAGAAAAGACGCATATTCCGGTTTTCTCGTTTGCTTTTTCGTCTTCTTCCTTTTTACAATCGTTAGAAACAAAATTAAAAGAAGTGGTTTTGGGGCAGGATCAAGTGATTCAGGAGTTGTGTTTGGAAACCAAACGACGTTATTTTGGTTTTGTAGAATCAAAGAAACCTGTTTCATATTTGTTTGTCGGACCAACTGGCGTTGGGAAAACGCAACTGGTGAAAACGTATGCTTCTTTGTTGGTTGGAAAAGATTCCTTTATTCGTCTTGATATGAGTGAATTTCATGAGCCACACAGTATTAGTAAAATTATCGGGTCTCCGCCTGGATATGTGGGCTATAGTGATCATGGTTGCGTTTTAGAACAGGTCAAGACACATCCGTATGCGGTTTTGTTGTTGGATGAAATTGAAAAGGCCAGTTCTAATGTTTTGCAATTATTTTTACAAGCCTTAGATGAAGGCCATATGCAGATGTCCAATGGTGAGAAAGTACGCTTTGATCATGTTAGCATTTTCATGACTTCGAATATTGGATGTCATAAAGAAGAAATTGGATTTCAGACGAAGCAAGCATCTTCCGTTTTGACTAAGGTGAAAGACTTTTTATCTCCGGAATTTTTGAATCGGATTCAACATACATTCCTATTTGCTCCGATTACCCACGAGATTGCTTTAGCGATTGTCGATATGGAGTTAAACAAAGCCATGCGGTTTTATCAGCAGAAAGGAATTTCTTTGGCTGTGAGTGATAGTGTGCGCGAACAAATCGTGGCGAATGCCAATTATATAGAATATGGCGCCCGAAAAATTCCTTACTTTATCCATCAAAGATTGGATCCCATTGTGATCGATGCTTTGTTAGAAGGGAAAAAGCATTTACGTTTAAAGAGCCTTACATAGGCTTTTTGTTTTTATAATACATTTATTGGTACGTATTATTTTGATAGTGAATTTTCTTCTTTTATGCTATAATAAGGTCAAGAAAAAGACAAATCTTTACATATTTTATCCATAATATTGGAATAAAATAAGAAGTATGGAGGACCGAATGAAATTATATAATACATTACATAAACAAATAGAGGAGTTTATTCCACATGAGCAGGGTGTCGTACGGATGTATACTTGTGGGCCTACAGTGTACCATTATGCGCATATTGGTAATTTACGTACTTATATTTTTGAAGACATTTTGGAGAAAGGTCTTACTTTCTTGGGATATCATGTCAAACGGGTGATGAATATTACAGATGTTGGACATATGACGAGTGATGGTGATACTGGAGAAGATAAAATGAAAAAGGGCGCAGAGCGAGAACATAAAACAGTCTATGAAATTGCCCAATTTTATACCGATGCTTTCTTTGAAGATTGCCGTAAATTAAATATTAAAAAACCAGAAATTGTTTCTAAGGCAAGCGATCATATTCCGATGTATATTAAAATGATCGAGAAAATGTTAAAAGATGGATATGCTTATATTTCCAATGGCAATGTATACTTTGATATTTCAAAAGCGAAGAATTATTATCAACTGTCTGGTAAAAATCCTGATGAGTTGATGGTTGGGGTAAGAGATACTGTCGAAGAAGATAAAGCGAAAAGAAATCCTTATGATTTTGGGTTATGGTTTACGTTATCTAAATTTGAAAATCAAGATATGAAGTGGGATTCTCCATGGGGGATTGGATATCCAGGATGGCATATCGAATGCTCTGGTATCGCTGCGGAATATTTAGGAGAATACTTAGATATTCATTGTGGTGGTGTCGATAATATTTTTCCACATCATACCAATGAGATTGCGCAAAGTGAAGCTTATTTTGGGCATCCTTGGTGCCGTTATTGGTGCCACGGGGAGCATTTGAACGACAAAAGTGGAAAGATGAGTAAATCTAATGGAGAATTTTTGACGGTTTCTTTATTAGAGAAAAAGGGATATGATCCACTTAGTTATCGCTATTTTTGCTTGAATAGTCATTATCGTAGCCAATTGGTATTTTCCTATGAAGCTTTGGATGGATCGCAAAATGCTTATCGGAAATTGAAACAGCGGGTGCAAAGTTTGAAAGCAGACGCGAAAGTGGAAGAAGAGAAAATGCCAACTTATGTCAAACGCTTTCAAGATGCAATTGCAAATGATTTGAACACTTCATCGATGTTAACGGTTTTATATGATGTGTTGAAAGATGATCAATTAAATGACGCGACAAAACGGAGTTTGGTGATGCAATTTGATGCTGTATTATCGTTGGATTTGTTAAAAGAAGAACAGGCTCAAGTTGTCGATTCAAATATTTTGGCGCAGTTAGAGATATTGATTGCCAAAAGAAATGAAGCGAAGAAGAGAAAAGATTATCAAACTGCCGATCAAATTCGTGATGAGGCTTTGCAATTGGGATATCGTCTCATCGATGGTCGTGATGGTACGACGTATCAAAAAATATAGGAGGGAATATGCCAGTTATTTATAGTTATGATCTTATCGGATGGGGGTTCATGTTACTTGCAATCGTTATTACATTATTTGCTCAGGCACGAGTCAGTAATGCTTTTCGTAAGTATAAAAAGGTGGAAACAAAAACGAAATTATCGGGAGTTGAAGTGGCTCGAAAAATTTTAGATGCCAATGGTTTAACCGATGTTTATGTGACAGAAGTCGATGGAATCTTATCGGATCATTATGATCCAAGTCGAAAAGTAGTTCGCCTTTCACATGATATTTTTCATGGAACGACCGTTGCCTCAAACAGCGTTGCTGCTCATGAATGTGGGCATGCCATTCAAGATAGAGATGGCTATCGTTATATGCGTTTTCGTAGTTTTTTGGTTCCGTTTGTTAATTTGTCTTCTAAATTGGGATATTTTGCGATTCTTATTGGCTTTTTATTTTCTTTTTATGAAGTTGCATGGATCGGTGTTGCTCTCGAGTGTGTGATTCTTCTTTTTCAACTAGTTACATTACCGGTGGAATTTGATGCGAGTAATCGTGCGGAAAAAGAATTAAAAAAACTCGGAATTTTAAATACTTCAGAAATGGAAGATAGTAAAAAAATGTTAAATGCTGCGGCATTTACTTATGTTGCTTCTTTGGCAACAACGTTATTGGAATTGTTACGACTGGTATTGATTTTGATTGGTCGTGATGATAACCGTTAGGAGGGGCTCCCTCTTTTTTCGTGGTGGGTGATAAATATGGATGTAAAACAGATCAATGTTTTGGTGCTCGCGTATTTGGGCGATAGTGTGTATGAAAATTATGTTCGGTCTTTTTTGATTTCAAAGGGCATTTGTAATGTTCATGATTTACAAACGGCTTCTTTAACTTATGTGAGTGCCAAAGGACAAGCTTATTTTTTAAGTAAATTATTGGAACGCGGTGTGTTCTCCGATGAGGAAATGGATGTTATTTTACGTAGTCGTAACTATAGGAGTGGACGACACCCTAAAAATTGTGATATTCTAACTTATAAGCATGCGACTGCCTTGGAGGCTTTGATTGGATATTTACGTTATTTACATCGAGAAACACGTATTCAGGAACTCATGCAATGGATATTGGAGGGAAATTTATGATCGTATATGGGCGAAATGTTGCTACGGCTTATTTGCAACAACCGCAAAAGGTTCGAAAGGTTTATGTGCAAGAGGGCTTTCGAGATGAGACTTTAAATCGTTTGCTTCATCAAGTGTCTTTGCCGGTAACTTTTTGTGATAAGAAACAGTTGGATGGTATGGCAAATGGTCTTCACCAAGGAATCGTTTTGGAAGTTGAGGATTATCGATATGTACCACTTTCCCATTTTTGGCAAGAAGAGAATTCTTTTTTACTTCTTTTGGATCATATCGAAGATCCCCATAATTTAGGAGCAATCATTCGAACTGCGGAAGCTGCGGGAGTTGATGGCGTTGTTTTGCCGAAGGACCGTAGTGCCTCAATCAATGCTACGGTGGTTAAAACAAGTGTTGGAACCACTTTAGAAGTGCCGATTTGTCAGGTTGTAAATTTGCGTGATACGATCCAAGCATTAAAAGAACATGGTTATTGGATTGTGGGGACGACACTATCAGCGAATAGTCAAGATTATCAGACAATCGATTATTGTGGAAAAGTTGCGATTGTCATTGGCAATGAAGGCAGTGGTATGAGTCGCTTGGTCCAAGAATCTTGTGATTTTCTAGCCCATATTCCAATGTATGGTAAGGTCAATAGTCTCAATGCCTCCGTCTCGGCAGGAATTATGATTTATGAAGTATTAAGACAAAGGAGGATTTATGAGCAAAACCAAAAGCAATGATTATGAACTGTTGATGTTAGCGAAGACGGATGAAGAAATGTTATCTTTGTTGTATCAAAAATATTTACCTTTTTTAGGTAAACAAGCAAGTTTATTTTTGCCTTATGGAAAAAAATTAGGATATGATTATGACGATTTGTTTCAGGAAGCATCGATTGCTTTTTATCGGGCAATAGAGATGTATGACGATAATCAGGGGAGTATTTTTTACACTTTTCTATCTAATGTGATTTATCATGCACTTTGTAGTTATACCCGTTCGGCTCGTTCTTTGGAATATACTTATTCCTACGATGCGGTGGAATACGAAGTGGCGGATACTGTTTCGCCTGAAAATACGTTGTTGTGGGCTGATTTTTATCAATCACTACGTTCTTTTCAATGGTCTTTGAAAGGAAATGCTTGTCCTGTGTTCGAATTAAAAATGAATGGATTTCAGAATCGTGAAATTGCCATTTTACTAGATCTTTCGTTAAGGAATGTCGAAAATATTGTTTACACAAACAAGAAAAAGTTACTTCGGTTCTTGCAAAATAATGGAATCATGTTATACTAAAAGTAGAATCGAAGGCGAGTGATGCGATCGTGAATCATCAAATTTCGGTGGTAGAGTATTTAACGAGTGGCAGAACGCAAGAAGAGATGCAATCTCTTCTTTATGGAATGGACCGAGAAGCCCGTAGTCTTTATCAACGCTTTATGGCTCCTTCTTATTTCAATATTGCCAATGGAGCTTTTCTATCGCGCATTTTATCTAGAGTTATGGTGGATGCAACCAACCCTACGCAAGTCATTTATTTGGATTGCCATGCTGTCGATAAATATGATCGTCCTAGAGAAAAGGAAAGTACGATTGAATTTTTAACAGTGCTTGCATTAGGACTATATGTTGGATATGGGATAGACCATGGCTTATTTTCCAAACAGGTGTTAGAACAAAATTTTGATGCAATTCGGTATTTGCTTCCAACGGAAGATATTCCCTATTATGAGATGGTTTTATTACAGAAGCAATATTCTTTTTATAGCGATTTTATCGATCAAAAGCAACAGATGAAAATGTCTCAGGAAGCGACGGGAGAGGCTTCGACGAATGGACGTTCTTTGCAATATGTAAAACAAGGTCCACATTCTCTAGATGTCGAGGCTATGTCTGCTCCAACGCCAGAGGAAATTGTTTCAGCTAACGGAAACCGTTCGGCTTTTGCGCAGAGTATTTTTCTTTTCTTCTTGTTTGGATCTGTTATTTTAGCTATGGTTCTTTTGGCTGTTTTATTGGTTTCTTAGTTTTTTCGTTGACTTTGGTGCTGTTTTGTGCTATTTTATAGGTAACACGAAACAGTGTTTTTATTTTGATAAAAAATGATAAGAAAGTCAGGTGAATGGTATGGCTACCGCCAAGAAAAAACAAAATAAAAATGCTTCTTTGAAAAAGGCAGTCAAAAGTGAGAAAACATTAGCACAAAAGGTTGCATCAGAGAAGGTAGAGAAGAAAACAAAGGAAGCTTCTTCTAAAAAAGATGGGAAATCTAAAAAAGTGAAAGAGACGACATCAAAGCCAGGATTTTTTAAACGGATTAAGAACTTCTTTCATGAAGTCAGAAAAGAATTGAAAAAAGTGACTTGGCCATCAAAGAAAAATATGATCAAGTATTCGATTGCGACGATTGTATTTGTGGTTTTCTTTTCTTTATTCTTCTACTTAATTGAAATTATTTTAGCAGCAATAAAGGCGTGGGTGTAAATGATGGAAAAACAATGGTATGTGGTAAATACTTATTCTGGACACGAGAATAAGGTGAAAGAAAAATTGGAAATGCGTGCCGAAAGTATGGACATGAAAGATTATATTTTTCGTGTCATTGTTCCGGAACAAAAAGAAGTCGAAGTCAAAGACGGTGTTGCGAAGGAAAAGGTTAAGAAAATGTTTCCAGGTTATATTCTTGTCGAGATGGTGATGAGCGATGAAGCTTGGTATGTTGTTCGTAATACGCCAGGGGTTACAGGATTTATTGGTTCTTCTGGAAAGGGTGCGAAACCGACACCACTACAGCCTTATGAAGTGGATAAGGTGTTAGCAAATATGGGTATTAGTCGTATTGATGTTGACCAAGAATTAAAAGAAGGTGCTAAGGTTAAGATCATTGCGGGACCATTTACAGGTATGTTTGGTACCATTGAAAGTCTTGACTTACCAAATCAAAAAATCAACTTGCTGGTTGACTTGTTTGGGCAAGAGACATCGGTAGAAGTAGAAATTTCACAGATTGAGCTCGCATAAATTCTGAAAAAGATTGATTTTTCGTTATGCTTGTGTTATTATTTAGAGGCTATATTGTTTTAATATAGATTTAGTGGGAGGCATTTTGGGCATGAGAAAAGCGGCTCTTGCTATTAGAACCACTCACGAAAACAAAAATTATAGGAGGTGTTTTTCGTGGCAAAAGAAATTACAAGAGTATTGACATTACAGATTCCTGCAGGACGTGCAACACCTGCTCCACCAGTTGGAACAGCGTTGGGACCTTTAGGAATTAACTTACAAGAATTTTGTACAAAATACAATGATGCAACTAAGGATAAGGCGGGGGAAATTTTACCTGCAAAGATTACGGTTTATGATGATAGAACATTCGATTTTATTATCAAAACTCCACCTACACCGAACTTATTGAAGAAATATGCAAAACTTCAAAAAGGATCTGTGAAAGGTGCGCATGAAGTCGTTGCAACGTTGACGCAAGACCAAATTCGTGAAATTGCCGAAATCAAATTACCAGATTTGAATGCATATGATGTTGAAAGTGCAATGAAAATCGTGGAAGGTACGGCACGTAATATGGGGATTGCGGTAGAAGGTGTCAATGATAAAGAAATGGCCGAAGAAGCCAAAGAGGCTTTGGAAGTAGAAAAAGAAATGGAAGAACGTGCGCAAGAACTTGCTGAAATGGAAGCAGAACAACAAGCAAGTGCACAACAAGAAGTTCCAGTAATTAACGAAGAAAATAAAGAAAAAGAAGCAGAATAATAATAAGGTAATAAACCTAGTGGGAGGATTTATTTAGTCCGCTTTCATGTAAATGAAATCTAAACCACGTGAGGAGGAAATATGAAAAAAAGAGGAAAGAAATATCTTGATGCTGTTTCAAAAGTTGATTCGTCAAATGCATATAGCAAGGAAGAAGCAATTAAGCTAGTAAAAGAAACATCAGTTAGCAAGTTTGATGCAACAGTGGAAGTTGCAATGCGTTTGAATCTTGATACCAAGAAAGCTGATCAACAATTAAGAGGAGCCATTGTGTTACCTCATGGAACAGGAAAAAC
>CANTWQ010000097.1 GCA_947853365.1 uncultured Bacilli bacterium | reverse complement strand
GTGAAACGAATGAGTCCTTATAAAGCATATGTGAATATTATTTATGGTTGCGATAAGTTTTGTACTTATTGTATCGTACCGTTTACGCGGGGAAAACAACGAAGTAGATATCCTCAGGATATTTTGCGAGAAGTGGAACAGTTGGTTGAAGATGGATATCAAGAAGTGACACTGTTAGGACAAAATGTCAATGCCTATGGAAAGGATTTGGATGTTTCTTATCGTATGGAAAATCTATTGGAGGATGTTGCCAAGACGGGAATTCCACGCATTCGTTTTATGACAAGTCATCCATGGGATTTTACAGATCGAATGATCGAAGTGATTGCTAAGTATCCTAACATTATGCCGGCAATTCATTTGCCAGTGCAATCGGGGTCAAGTCGTATTTTGAAATTGATGGGTCGTCGTTATACGAGAGAAGAATATTTACGTCTGTTTCAAAAAATGAAAGATACTATTCCTAGAGTGACGATTTCGACGGATATTATTGTTGGTTTTCCAGGAGAGACGGAAGAGGATTTTGAAGAAACGTTATCGTTATGTCATCTGTGTCAATTTGACAATGCTTATACCTTTGCCTTTTCTTTGCGTGAAGGAACATCCGCGGCAAAGCTTCCCAATCATTTGTCCGAAGAGGTAAAAAATGAGCGGTTGCAACGTTTGAACGCTGTTGTTAATACTTATTTTTTAAAGCATCATCAGAAAAAAATTGGTCAGATCGTTCCCGTTTTGGTCGACGGCGAAAGTGATAAGTTGGGATTATTCGGTTATACAGATACCAATGAACTCATCAATTTTGATGGCGATCGTTCTTTGATTGGTAAGATTGTTTCTGTCGAGGTGACAGATGCGAAAACATGGAGCTTAGATGGAAGAAGAGTTACAGAAGAAGTTACTGTCTGAATTAGATCAATTATTGGATGATATTCGTGCTTCTTCGCTATATCACGATTTTAAAAAGGTACAAGCCCAACTGAAAAAAGATACTGAAGTGATGTTGCTCATTCAAAATATCAAACAATGGCAACGACAGATCGTATTAACGGAACATGGTTATCAAAAACAAGATGTGATTTCTTTGGAGGGTAATATCACGGAAGCTTTAACGACCTTAGAACAGATCCCTCTCTATACGGAATATGTCCGTTTACAGCAAGAATTAGATGATTTGATTCAAGAAATTACAAACCGAATCAATTCCTTTTTTCCAAATTAAGAGCGTTTGCTCTTTTTCTTTTGTTTTGGGAACAAAAGTGAAATGATTGCTTAGATTAAATTAGAGGAGGTAAGTATATGGCGAGTTTTAAAGAAATTGTAACGAAAGCTGTGGTTGGCAAAGGAAAGAAAGTATTTACACAAACGGAAACAGTGCATCCAGAAATGATACCTACGACGGTTTTAGGATGCTGGGTGATTAACCATAATTTTAAAGGAACGATCCAAGGCGATAAAGTGCGTGTCGATGGTAGTTATGATGTGAACATTTGGTATTCTTGTGAAGATGATACGAAAACAGAAGTCGTGAGACAAACGAATACGTATACTGAAATTGTATCGTTAAAGCGAAAGATTGATGAAGATATTACTGGGGAAGAAGTGATTGTTCGCAGCTTAAAGCAACCAACTTGTATTAAAGCGGAAATCATTGATGATGGAATTACCTATACGATCGAAAAGGAACTTGGAATTGAAATTGTAGGAGATACGAAAGTGAAAATTCCGATTGAAGAGGAAGAAGATCCATGGGATGATTTGATCGATGATGAAATGGATCAAGTGGAAGCCCAAATCGATTCTGAGGTTGATGAAAATTATCTCAAAGAAGATACGCTTTAATAATGATGGATTGTTTGATATGAGGGCGTTTTTGATTGCTCTCTTTTTTACGCATTTTGGTCTAGAATGTTGTATACTAGAAGAGAAAAGTGATTTGATGTTTTAGATCCATAGATTGATCTTATGTTTTTTCGTTGGGAGGGAGAATCATGATGCAAAAAGTAGTAGAGAAATTGATTGCACTCAATAAAACAATTGCGACGATGGAGTCTTGCACCGGTGGGGGTGTTACCAATGCACTTACCAATATTCCTGGATCTAGTGAAGTGTTTCATTTCGGTGCGGTTACTTACTCGAATGATTATAAAGTGAAAATGGGTGTTCCTAAAGATGTGATTGATACTTATTCGGTATATAGTATGGAAACAGCAATTGCTATGAGTCATACTATTTTAGATATTACTGGAGCCGATTATGGTATTGGTGTGACGGGCAAGTTATGTAAAAGCGATCCACAAAATCCAGAGGGACGGGATGATCTTGTATATATCAATATTTATGTAGGGGAGCATCAAAAAGATTACGGTATGGAATTGCAAATGCAAGCAGTATCGCGGGAAGAACAGAAGAATCAAGTGATTCAGGCAATTGCGCACAAGTTAGAGGAACTTTTAGAGGATCAATGATCTATTTTAAGTGTCAACAAAAAAATGTTGACAGAATATCGAAACTTTGTTATGATAGTAGCAGTTAGAAAAGGAGTGAGAGCATGGCAGTTAAATTAAGATTAACAAGAATGGGTGCAAAAAAGCGTCCAACTTATCGTATTGTTGCAAGTGATTCACGTGCAAAAAGAGATGGAGAATATATCGAATTGGTTGGTACTTACAATCCAATTGCCAATGAAGTAACCGTCAATGAAGAAGTTGCTTTAAAATGGTTGCATCGTGGTGCCCAACCAAGCGATACTGTTCGTAACCTACTTAGTAAAAATGGAATCATGAAGAAATTTGCAGATGAAAAACAAGGGAAATAATTATGGATTTGGTAGCGTTAACAGAAGAAATTTTTCGATCGCTTGTGCATGATCCGGATAGTGTTACCGTCAAAGAATTTCCGACAGATGACGAACGGACGATGGAAATTCAAGTGTTAGTTCCAGAAAGTGAAATTGCCCGTGTCATTGGAAAGAATGGCCGGTGTGCGAATGCCGTTCGAACACTGGTACAGGCGAGTAGTTATTTGAAAGATAACAAACGTGTAAAAATCAATATCGATAGTTTTTAGAATGCGTAAAAGCATTCTTTTTTTTCATCCGAAAAGAAAGGTAAAATTTATTTTTCTCTTATCCTTGGTGTTCTTCTTTTTCTGTGTTATAATTTTGACTAGAGAAGGTGAAATATGGAAAATCAAGCATTGCCAAATCATGTTGCCATTATTATGGATGGTAATGGAAGATGGGCATTAGAAAGAGGCAAACCTAGAACGTTTGGTCATCGCGAAGGAGCCAAAACGTTAAAAAAATTATGTCGTTATGCCTTTGATCGTGGGTTAAAGTATTTATCGGTATTTGCTTTTTCTACTGAAAACTTTAAACGGAGTGAAGAAGAAGTATCCACGTTAATGAATTTATTTATCGAATATTTTCAAAAAGAATTTGATTTTGTGAAAAAAGATCATGTTAAGGTGGTGTTTTCGGGTCGAAGGAATCCTTTGCCGGAGAAAGTGCTTTCTGTGATGGATCGAATGATGGAAGAAACCAAAGGAAACGATGGGCCTGTTTTTAACATCTGTCTTAATTATGGTGGCCAAGCCGAGATTGCGGACATGACTAAAAATATCAGTAAGCTGGTGTTAGATGGAAAAATTGATATCGATAAGATTGATGAGACGTTGATTCAACATCATTTGTATCAAGATTTACCGCCGGTCGATTTTGTCATTCGTACAAGTGGAGAACTTCGTATTAGTAATTTTATGTTATATCAAGTGGCATATGCGGAATTTTATTTTCCAAAGGTATATTTTCCTGATTTTGATGAGGAACAGTTTGCACTTGCTCTTTTGGAATATCAAAAACGAAATCGCCGGTTTGGAGGTGTCAAAGCATGAAAAAGAAATTAGTCCGACTGCTCATTTTTTTCGTTGTTTTTTTGCCTTTTTTGATTGCTGGTGGAACGTATTATCGACTTTTTGTTGGTGCTTTGGCGGTCGTTTCGATGTATGAAATGATCCATTTGGATCAAGATAAGAAACGGTATCCAAGGATCATTGAATTTCTTGCTTATTTGATTTTGTTTTATTTTGTAACCGCGATCAATGGTACCGGAGATCTATTATTATCGGTCGATTATCGTGTTTTGGTAGCCTTTATTTTCCTTTATTTTTTCCCTATTTTAATTTTAGAGGACAATCGGAAATATCAAGTAAATGATGCCTTTTTCTTATTTGGCACATCTCTTCTTTTAGGCATTGCCTTTCAGTTTTTGATCTATTTGCGATCTATCTCGGTAGCGACGATTCTTTTTTTACTTGTTGTTGCTATTCTTACAGACATTTTTGCATATATTGGTGGTAGTATGATAGGATCTCACTTATTGGCCCCGGTGATTTCACCAAAGAAGACGATTGAAGGACTGGTAGTTGGTACTTTGATGGGGGTCTTTGGAGGCACGGTCTTTTATTTGACGGTGATCGATGGTAGCATTTCATATGTGACCATATTGATTGTTACGGTTACACTTTCACTCGTTGGACAATTGGGAGATTTGGTCTTTTCATCAATGAAACGTTATTATCATCAGAAAGATTTTTCTAATATGTTTTCTGGATATGGTGGAGTGATGGATTTTCTTGATAGTTTTATCTTTATTTTATTTGCCTATAGTATATTGATTACCATGATTTAAGGAGGATGTTATGTTATCACTTTTATACTTTATCTTAGTACTTGGGGTTATTGTTTTGGTTCATGAATTTGGACACTTTATTTTTTCGAAAATATTTGGGGTGTATGTCGATGAATTTGCAATCGGTATGGGACCTAAGTTACTTCATTATAAGAAAAAAGGTGGCGAAACGGAGTATACTCTGCGCTTAATTCCTATCGGTGGTTTTTGTTCTTTGGCTGGCGAAGGCGGAGAATTAGATAGCCGTATTCCAAAGGAGAGAACTTTACAAGGAAAGCCTGTTTGGCAAAGATTTTTGATTATGTTCTTTGGGGCTGGTAATAACTTTATTTTGGCAATACTTATTTTATTCTTTTCGGCAGTGATTTGGGGAGCGCCAACGACGACGCCGGTTTTATCTTCCGTCGAAGAAAACTCTCCGGCAGATTTGGCAGGAATCGAAGCGGGTGATGTCGTGCAAGAAATCAATGGCAATCATATTTCGACACTAGATGATGTTGCGTTGTTTGTTACCATTGCCGATCAGTCGAAACCGATGACTTTTGAAATCAAAAAAGAAGATGGTTCCGTAAAAGAAGTGGAATTAACACCTGATGTGGTTGAGGAAGATGGGGTTGTAACTTATAAAATAGGTATTGGTTTACAAGCGGATATTCGTCATGATTTTGGTTCGATGGTAGAGTATACTTTTGTAAAAACGGGATCTATCTTTAAACAAATGTGGGTTACTGTTTCCGGTTTGTTTACGGGTCAAATTAGTATTCGTCAGTTATCCGGACCCGTTGGTATTTATAATGTTGTCGATCAACAGGCCAAAGCGGGATTCGAGAATTTGCTATATTTAGTGGCTTTGCTTAGTATCAATGTCGGATTTCTTAATTTGCTTCCATTCCCAGCTTTTGATGGCGGAAGAATTTTGTTCTTGATCATCGAAAAGATCAAAGGAAGTCCAGTGAAACCGGAAACGGAAAATATGATCCATACGATCGGTTTCTTCTTGTTATTAGCATTGATGGTATATGTCACATTTAACGATGTACTGCGATTATTTTAGTGAAACATTAAAGGTTCATAAACATTAGGGGGTGCTGAACGAAAGTTCAGACTCCTTTTTGTTTCTAAATAAGCTAGTCATAATCAT
>CANTWQ010000096.1 GCA_947853365.1 uncultured Bacilli bacterium | reverse complement strand
GTTTGTATCTATAAAGATAAAGAACTCATTGACGCTTGGGGAAATCGTTGTGAACAAGGAGCCATTCGCCCCAAACAAAAACAAGCCGTAAAATAGGAAATACGATGTGTATTTCTTTTTATTTGGTCCATATTATATAGTAGGTGATTCTATGAACCAAATTCAATACCAATGGAGTGAGTTTGACTGTTGTCCCATGTGTTATATCAATGTCCTTTGCCATTTTTTAAAAAAAGATGAAATCAAACAAGATACCATCAAAGCCATCTTTCAAGATACCTTGGATCGAAAGAACGGTGGCACGAGTAAAGTGGCTAATTTACTTCTTACCACCAAACTGATGGAATATAAAGAAGAATGGAATATTCCCTTTCGAACAACCATCTATTACGGTAGTAAAGTAAATGAAACACTATTTCAAGCCATTTTCATTCAAGGACTTGCGATGATTAGAACTTATTTAGAAGTTCCCCATTATTGTTTGGTAACAGGTATGGATCAAGAATTTATTTATCTCCTAGATCCTTATGAACTACCAGAAAACGTGTTTGATGATCATCCTAACATATGGATCATTCATAAACCATTTGCTAATCGCAAAGTAAAAAGAAATTATTTTTTTGAAGATGGCACCAAAGACTATATGCTAGGTCCTATCTCACAACGAGAGTGTATCGTCTTTTATAAAGATCGAAAAAAATAAAGACCATAAATAAACTTTATGATATTTGCATTTTTCAGACCTAAGGTAGGTAACATGCCTGTAGAGTAGTTGCCCCTTTCGTCTTTTTATTTGCCCCTTACTAAAGTTACACCTTGATAGTAATGCTTTAAAATCGCATCATAAGTATATCCGGCTTTTGCCATGCCGTTAGCTCCATATTGACTCATACCAACACCATGTCCATAACCTTTCGTGGTAACAATCACATGACTTTCGGAAATCGAAAAATCAAAATCGGTAGATCGAAGGCCTAAACGAGTACGAAGATCTACACCTTGAAATATTTGATTGCCAATCTGCACTGTTTTTACTCGACCACTCGCGGTTCTTTCTAATACTTGAAAAGAAAACATTTCTTCTTGTGGAATACCAAGTAACAAAAACAAATGAGATAATTCGATCGAAGTTGTTCGAAGATAAGAACTTGCTTCCAAATCCCATTTACTGTCGACACTTTTTAAATAAGGAACATCGTTTCCCCAAACCATGGCTGCATCTTCTGTTTTACCATTCGAAGTAGAGTGATATACCGCATCGATATATTGCCCTTGATATTGAATGGTGATATTCTTCGTTTCTTCCACCGCTTGTTTGATTTTTTGGTAATAAGTCGTATAACTATTTCCCCACATGGCCTTTAGTTGATTGTTATCTTTATAATTTTGTGTCGAAGAAGTATCGGTTAATTTTCTTCCTTGACTTAATAATTTGAGCGCATAGGTGCGACTAACGACACTTTGTGCCTTTAAAGCTTCTAAAGAAAATGAAGCGGGCATTTCCGCGGCAACAACACCAATCAAATATTCACTGATAGGAATGGTAATCACTTGGCCATTGCTTCGATAAATGGTAACCATTTGTTCCTTTGCCGTATTTTCTTCTGTATCCGCCGGATTTCCATTCGTAGTCGGAGGCGTGATGGGATGTACCGTACTTTGATTGCCACTGGTGCCACTATTTTGAGAACTGTTGGGTTTTGTTGTTTGATTGGAACCTGGTTTATTTACCGGTTTATTCTGTGAATTTTGATTGCTTTCGTTTTGACTGGTTGAATGATCTGTTTTCTCTTCATCAACAGATACTTCCTCTTGTATCAAGTCTTCTTCCTTCGTATCGACATACACAAGTTCCATCTCTGGTAGAATGTCTTTTGAAACATAATTGGGATTTTTCACAACATCGCTGTTGGGATTTGCCACCAATAAAAGCGTTGCTAAAACAACTCCACCTGCCATTACCACGATCTTCTTTCCATGCCAAGAAATTTTTTTCTCTTCTAAAAATGAAAGGATTTCTTCTTTCCAAGATCGTTTCTTTTTTCTTTTAGGATGACGTCCAAATTCCCGTGCTAGTTCCATCGATAAATCCACTTCTAGAATTAAGATTTCTTCATCTGCGATTGTTTTTATTTTGTAACGAAACATAATATCACCATTTTTAGTATGAAACAAACCAGGTCGTTCTATCAAAAAGATTGCATAAAATGACGCACTTCTTTCCACCATAAAGAGGAAAGGAGGAAACATGGCACGTCACAAAGTAGAAATTAGTGGCGTGAATACAGCGAATCTCAAAGTATTAACCAGCGATGAAATGGTTACCTTATTCAACCAAATGAAAGAAGGTGATCCATTTGCCAAAGACAAACTTGTTGAAGGAAATTTAAAACTGGTTCTTAGTATTTTAAAAAAGTTTTCTTATCGTGGCGAAAATATGGATGATTTGTTCCAAGTGGGGTGTATTGGTTTGATCAAAGCCATCGATCATTTTGACTTATCCCATGAAGTCAAATTTTCCACTTATGCTGTCCCTATGATTTTAGGAGAAGTGAAACGTTATCTCCGTGACAACAATAGCATTCGTGTCTCTCGTTCTACCAAAGATCTCGCTTATCTCGTGTTACGTAAAAAAGAAGAATACATCAAAGAACATGGGATGGAACCAAATTTAGATGATCTGGCAAAAGAATTAAATACTACGACCTTTGACATTGTCAATGCCTTAGATGCCCTGAAAGATCCTATCAGTATGTTTGAACCAATCTATAGCGATGGTGGAGATACCATCTATTTGGTCGATCAAATGGAAGATAAAAGTCTCCAAGATAAAAACCTCGATTTGCGAATGAGTGTCGAAAATGCCTTAAGAGAATTACCGAATCGGGAACAATACATCATCGATCAACGTTTTATCATGGGCAAAACCCAAATGGAGATTGCCAAAGAATTAGGAATCAGTCAAGCCCAAATCTCACGATTAGAAAAGTATTCGATCGAGAAATTAAAGAAAAAACTAAAATAGTCTTTTTAAAAACGAAAAACATATATTGTAGTAGGTGATGGTATGCAATTAT
Source organism: uncultured Bacilli bacterium (assembly GCA_947853365.1). Lineage (GTDB taxonomy): Bacteria > Bacillota_I > Bacilli_A > RF39 > UBA660 > Faecenecus. Next base: position 3,649 of record CANTWQ010000096.1, on the reverse strand, counting down.
CCGAGTTACAACATAAAAGTGTCGTGAATATGCAGGATGGCAAAAATATAGGAAATATCGTCGATATCAAAATAGATCCCAAAGAAGGGCATATTATCTCGCTCGTATTAGAAGAAGGCAAACGCTTCTTTGGCCATAGTGAAGGAATTGAAATCAGATGGCACAATATCGAGAAAATAGGAGAAGATGTTATTTTGGTCCGCATGGTAGAATAAAGACAAAACGTCTTTTTTCTTTGACCAAAAAAGGATATAATAAAAAGCAGGTGATGACATGAAAAAAGAATTATTATCTCCCGTTGGAAATAAAGAAAGTATGTATCAAGCAGTGCAAAACGGATGTGATGCAATCTATTTAGGGGGTAAAAATTTTGGCGCTAGAAAATATGCCGAAAATTTTAGCAAAGAAGAATTAAAAGAAGCCATTTTGTATTGCCATCTTTATGGTGTCAAAGTATATGTAACAGTCAATACGTTAATCAAAGATGGTGAACTAGACGATGCATTATCTTTTCTTTCTTTTTTATATCAAAACGAAGTAGATGGTATCATTATGCAAGATCTGGGGCTCATTCGCTTGACACACGAGAAATTTCCAGATCTTCCCATTCATGCATCCACGCAACTACATAACCATAACAAAGAAACGATTTTGTATCTCAAACAACTAGGCGTGACACGATGTGTGTTGGCTAGAGAATTATCACTAGAAGAAATCAAAGCATTGCCAGAGGATATGGAATATGAAATCTTTATTCATGGTGCACTTTGTATCAGCTATTCTGGCCAATGCTTGATGAGTCGATTTGTATTAAATCGTTCTGGAAATCGTGGCGAGTGCGCGGGCCTTTGTCGCTTACCATATCAATTAGAAGTCGATGGCAAAATCATATCCACGAAAGGTCCATATGTATTAAGCCCCACCGATTTAAACACTTTACCTAAAATCCAACAATTATGCCATGAGCCAAAGATTGTCAGTTTTAAAATCGAAGGGAGAATGAAAAGCCCCGAATATGTCGGCCTGATGACTAGATTATATCGCCAAGCAATCGATCATAACATCTTACCTTCCGAAGAAGAAGAAAAACAAATGAAAACAATCTACCATCGTGGTTTTACCACCGGCCATCTATTGGAAGAACAACCGAAACATTTGCTCCATCAAACATCTTCTAACCACATTGGCATTCCCCTAGGAACCATTACCAAAATCACACCGCAAAAAATAGAAATTAATTTATATGAAGATTTCGATCAACAAGATGGTATTCGGTTTCAAAATGGAACCGGACATATCATCAATTATTTATATATGCCAAACGGAAAATTAACAAGTCATATAGAAAAAGGGAACATAGCAATCATCGATAACTTGGAAGATTTACCAAAAACCATGGAAAAAACAACTGTGTTTAAAACGTCTTCCAAAGTATTAAAAGATAGGTTAGACCAATTACCGCATCGAACCATTCCCATATCGGCATCACTAAAAGCCATTCCTCATTTTCCACTTACTTTAACTGTGACTTGTGGAAATATCCAAATCACCAAGACCGGATCAATGGTGGAAGAGGCCAAAAAAGAAGGAACATCCTTGTTAAGACTCAAGCAACAACTAGAAAAAATCAAAGATACACCATATCATTATCAAACACTGGCGATCGAAACCAATCAGGCATTCGTCCCAATCAAAGAAATCAATGCCTTAAGAAGAGAAATATTAGAAGATTTAACAGAGCAACGAAAAAAACAGAAAGGAGTTAGAATTCCAACCGAAGGAATGAAAAGAATTCCTGTGCCATCTCCAGGAAAAGACATCCAGATCACTGTAACCGTCCGTAATGAAGAACAATTAAAAGCATGTCTTATTTCTCCGGCTTCAGAAATTATCACCGAAGAAATGTCTCTTTATGAAAAGTATCAAGAAGATTCACGCGTCATCTATCAAGCAAGTAGAATTACCAACCATTATCCACCAGTCACCAAAGAACACGTCAAAATTCAAGATTTAGGAGGTATTACCTTCTATCAAGAAAAACAAAAAAGCGCCAACTATTTTCTCAACGCTTATAATCATGAAAGTGTTAGGACACTAGAAGAAAGTGGAATCGATGATATTACTTTATCCGTCGAATTAGAAGAAGAGGAAATAAGACAATTACTCAATTGTTATGAACAAAAGTATCATCAAAAACCACATGTGACATTATGGATCTATGGTCGAATCGAATTGATGATTATCAAATATCCACTGTTAGAACACAGAACCAAACATGAAAAAATCTATCTCATCGATCGTAATCATAAAAAATATCCTGTTCGATGTGAGGATAACATCACTCGTATTTTCCATCACCAAGTCATCGATAAAATAGACCAAATTCCTTTATGGGAATCACTTGGTATCACCCATTTTCAAATCGATTTATGGGATGAGGATAGTACGCAAGTACAACATCTTTTACATAAAATATCCGATAAAACAAGTAAAAACGACTTCTAAACAAAACCATTTTATGCTAAAATAGTAATAGGTGGTGCGTATGATGAGTGTGAAAAAAGGAACGAAAAAAAACTATGGGAAATTGATTTTTATCCTTGTCCTGTCGGTAGTAGCAATTCTCTTGCTAGCAAAAGGATATCAAACTTATCAAGAGATGAGCGGTATGATACCAGTCATTCGTAATACATTAGCAGAATTAAGTCCCCAAGATCTCGAAACCTATTTATTAGAAAATGAAGATATCATTCTCTATGTTGGATCATCCAATAACGAAGCATGTCGAACATTAGAAAAAGAAATGATCCCATGGATTGAAGAAAACCAATTACAAAATCGCATGATGTATTTAAACATCACAAGTGAAGACGATAAGATCGGTTATATTCAAAGATTACAAAATACGTATCAAAGTAATCAGATGTTAGACCGTGAACCATTATTATTGCGTTTAGAAAATGGTAAAATCGAAGAAGCCATCACGTCCACTTCGACGAGTACGATTACAATCGATCAAGTAAAAGCATTTGTAGAAAAAGATTAGAAAGAAGTTATATTATGATACATGTTGTTTTATATGAACCGGAAATTCCCGGGAATACGGGAAACATTATGCGTACCTGTGTTGCAACAGGAAGCAAATTACATTTGATTGAACCATTAGGTTTCTCTTTAGATGAGGCCCATTTAAAAAGAAGTGCTGTCAATTATATTGATAAATTGGATTATGAAGTATATCCCAATTGGGAAGCATTCAAAGAGAAGAATCAAGGAACTTATTATTATTTTACTAGATATGGACATAAACCCCATACCAGTTTCGATTACCATAACCAAGACGAAGAAATTTATCTCATTTTTGGCAAAGAGTCCACAGGAATTCCGAAAGAAATCTTAAAACAAGATCTAGAACATTGCATGCGTATTCCCATGACCGCGAACGTGAGGGCCTTAAACTTATCGAATTGTTGCGCGATTGTTGTATACGAAGTTTTAAGACAACAAAACTATCGCAATCTGTTAAGAGAGGAACCACACAAAGGAAACGATTATTTAGAAAGAGATTAAGACGAGCAACGACTCGTCCTTTTTTTACCAATTTTACCAGAAATTACCAGCAAAATCGACAAGGGAAATGCGCTATAAT
>CANTWQ010000095.1 GCA_947853365.1 uncultured Bacilli bacterium | reverse complement strand
TGGGAGATACGTGGTGGTGGGGTTAATATCGCATTTGTTTCCGAGACGGGTGTGTTCTTCTTCGGCAACAGCGCTGGTGACTACAGCAGCTACAACTCGTTCCGGCTTGTGCTCGCCCCGGGATCCTGACAAGGGATGAAAAGCAAAGTTTCCTTTAGCTCTTTCTTTATGAGAGTGTAGAATATGGTGTGTAAATTCAATTTACATGCCTTTTGTTTGGTATTATGACAAAAAATTCATTTATTCCTATTTGTTTTACTGTATAATGAAGTTGGTGGTTATATGCAAAAGATTTTGATTGTTGAAGATGATGCGACGATTTCGATGGGATTATCTTATTATTTAAAACAAGAGGGATTTGATGTGGTTATCTGTGATACTTGTGAGAAGGTACGTTCTTTCTTTGCGGAACTTTCTTCTTTCTCACTTTTATTACTAGATTGTACGCTTCCGGATGGAAATGGTTTTGATTTGTTTCGGGAAATTCGTCATCTATCGATGGTTCCGGTAATCTTTTTAACGGCGATGGATGATGAAGTATCGATTGTCATGGGGCTGGATATGGGAGCCGATGATTACATTACGAAGCCATTTAAAGCTAGAGAATTATTGTCACGGATGAAATCTGTGTTAAGAAGGACGGAGAAAAATCAAGATATGACGAAAATACAGCTTGGCAATGTACTCATCGATACCAAACAAGCGAAAGTTTTTAAAAATGGGGTCGATGTGATGTTGACTGCTTTGGAATATAAAATTCTTTTGATTTTGGCTTTTAATCCCAATCAGGTATTTTCTAGAGAAGCCATTTTGGCGGATATTTGGGATTGTAATGAGGACTATGTCAATGATAATACGTTAACAGTATATATCAAGCGTTTACGAGAAAAGATTGAAGATGATAAAGACCATCCTAAAATCATTGAAACGGTTCGTGGTATGGGTTATCGGGTGAAGAAAGATGTTTAAAAGTGAAGAATTTCGGAATCTTGTCAAACGTTTTGGTTTTATCAGTCTTTTTTTACTTGTTTTCTTTCTTGTTCTTTCTTTCTTCTTTACACAGTTGATATCGCAAGAGTTGTTTACCCAAAATGCGAAAATTGTATCACAGATTGTTTCTATTCATCCGGAACTAGAAGAAGAATTGATGCAAGCGTTACAAGAAGAAGGGACCATCAATTATGAATTATTGGAACAATATGGTTATACGAAAGATAACTTTCTAGAAAACACTTCCTCTTCGCTTTTTTGGCTTCTGTTTGGGTTAGGCTTTGGTATTTCTTTTTTGTTGCTTGTTGTTGTGACAGTAATTTATTTTATTCATTTAAAACAGATTTATCGAAAGTTGGATTTGATCAATGATTATATGCAAGATGTTTTGAATGATCGGAATCCTCCTAAATTAACGGAATATCAGGAAGGGGTATTTTCTAATTTAAAAAATGATATTTATAAAATTACCAATCAACTGCAAGAACAAAAGGAATTGTTACGGAAAGAGAAAAGTCAATTAGAAATTACCTTGTCGGATATTTCACATCAGTTAAAGACGCCTCTTACGAGTTTGTATGTCATCAATAATTTATTGGAAGATGATAAATTGGATTCTAAGATGCGACATGCTTTTTTAAAGAAGAATGCCCAACAATTACAACGTATCGAATGGTTGGTAACATCGCTTTTAAAACTATCGCGTCTGGAAAGTGGAACCGTGCAGTTACAACGAAAAATGGTAAAAATCCAAGATTTGTTAACGGAGGCTTTGGATCCTTTACAAATTCCCATGGAGTTAAAAAAACAGACGTTGACATTGCAAGGGGATAAAAACACTTCGGTTTTGATCGATTTTCATTGGACGGTGGAAGCGATTAGCAATATCATCAAGAATGCCCATGAACATACGCCGGAAGAAGGACATATTTCTCTTTCTTGGGAAGATAATCCTTTATATGTCTTACTTACCATTCAAGATGATGGGGAAGGAATTGACAAGAAAGATCTTCCACATATTTTTGAACGTTTTTTTAAAGGAAGTCATAACGCGAAAGAAAGTATTGGTATTGGACTAAATATGTCTCGACAAATTTTGATGCGAGAAGATGCGATTGTTCGGGTTGAAAGTAAGAAACAAGAAGGAACGAAGTTTTTCATTTATTTCATGAAACGTACGATCTAAGAAAAAGAGTAGGGCTTTCTTTTTCTTTTGGTTTCAGGTATAATAAAAGTAGTTTGGAGATGTTAAGATGTATCATTATATGAAGGGAACTGTCACTGAAATTGAAGGGAATGCCATTATTTTAGAAGTAGGGGGAATTGGATATTTGATTCAAACACCTAACCCCTATGCTTTCGAAGTGGGTAATTCTTATCAAATTTATGTCTATCAACAAATTAAAGAAGACGAGCATAGTTTATATGGTTTTAAGACATTAGAAGAAAAGCAATTATTTTTAAAACTTTTAAATGTCAAAGGGTTAGGTCCAAAAATGGCTTTACCAATGCTTGCAACGGGTAGTATTAACGGAATTGTCGATGCTATCGAACGGGAAAATTTACTTTATTTAAAGAAATTTCCAAAGATTGGCGAAAAATTAGCCAAACAAATTATTTTGGATTTGAAAGGAAAACTTTCTTCGGTTACAACAGCGGTTGTGGTTGAAAATGATTTAATGGATTTGATCGAAGTCTTAAAAGGACTTGGGTACAAGGAAAAAGATTTCCAAGGTGTTTTAG
>CANTWQ010000094.1 GCA_947853365.1 uncultured Bacilli bacterium | reverse complement strand
AAATTTCGATTACGAAAATATTACATGAATTAGGAGTTCCTTCTCATATTAAAGGATATCAATATATTAGAGAAAGCATTTCTATGATTTATGAAAATCCCGAAATGATCGGAGGTATTACAAAAGAGCTTTATCCTGATATTGCAAAGAAATTTAACACCACCGTATCTCGCGTAGAGAGAGCCATTCGCCATGCGATCGAAGTGAGTTGGAATCGCGGAAACTGGCAATTGATGGAAGATATCTTCGGCCATAGTGTCGATGTAGATAAGGCAAAGCCGACCAATTCTGAATTTATTGTAACCGTTGCCGATAAATTGCGTCTAGAATATTGTAAAACGAAATCATAATATGATTCGTTTTTTTTGCCAGAGTAATTGTCGAAAAAAGAAAAGTTTTGTAACTTTTAGACGGAGAATTGACAAATATTGGAAGCAGGAATATACTGTAACCATGAGATAAATGTAAGGAGGATACGATTTATGGAACGAAAAATAATGAACGATCTGTTACGTTGGAAAAGGGACCAAAATAAAAAACCAATGTTATTATATGGAAATAAACAAATTGGTAAGACCTATACCGTTTTAGAATTTGCAGAAAAAGAGTATCCATCGGTTCTATATTTTGATTGTCAAAATAACTTCGAATTAGATGAAATCATGAAACGTGAAACTGCCATCGATCGTATTTTACTACAATTATCTTTATTGAGTGGTGAGACAATCCGCGAGAATGATACGCTATTCATCTTTGATAACATTCAAAATAAAGCTTTAATTTCTTTTATCAAACGATTAGGACACGAAAAAAAGACATATCCAGTGATCATGATTACTTCTGAAAAAGAAAAAGTGTTAGAAATCAAAGGAGAGGATGTGTTACTAAAATACATGTTTGCTCTCGATTTCGAAGAATATCTAAAAGCGGTAGATCAAGCCCAACTGATCGATTTCATTAAAGAATCTTATAAATATGATAAACCGATGCCTTTTCACAATATTGCCATGGCCTATTATGATAATTATTTGATCAGTGGTGGATTACCAGAAGCAATACTAGAGACGATGAAACATGAAAATACACTCTATTTAAATAGTATTCATCATAAAATATTAGATACCTATCAAACCGGATTTTTAAATCAACCGGAATTGATCGATATCATTCGTGCCCAAGAAGTATTTTCCATTATTCCAGATCAATTAAAGAAACCAAATAAAAAATTTCAATATGGCAAAATCAAAGCTGGAAGTCGATCCAAAGATTATGAGCATGCCATTTTGTTCTTAGTAAACAACAATTTAGTAAATCCCGCTTTTAAAATCACCGATATAAAAACACCTTTAAGCAAGCATAAGGAAAAAGATAGTTTTAAACTCTATATGAGTGATACCGGATTATTATTTCACATGCTACATCTCACCAAAATGAAATATTTAAGTGATGATCGCATGCGCTACATTCTTTATGAAAATGCTCTAGCTAATAGTATTATGTCTTCAGGATATAACTTATATTATTATCAATCGGAAGGAAAAGCAGAAATTTCTTTTGTTGTACAATCGCGCAAAGGGAAAATCGTTCCCATTGAATTAGTAAACAAAAATGTTTCGAAAGCCAAATCATTGGCGCTATTTATGAACAAATATGAAATTACGGAGGGCATCCGGGTCACAGCTGATAATTTTAGCAAGAAAAAAGGAATTAAATATATTCCAATCTATGCAACATTTTGCTTTAAAGAAAATTTATAAGGAGGCTAGCATGATAAAATTAGTATTGGTAAGACATGGTCAAAGTATTTGGAATTTAGAAAATAAATTTACAGGATGGACGGATGTTGGATTAAGTGAACAAGGTGTCAAAGAAGCCATCGATGCTGGAAAAGCATTGAAAGAAAAGGGCTTTACTTTTGATGTTGCTTATACGTCGGTTTTAAAAAGAGCGAATGACACCTTACAGTATATTTTAAAAGAATTAAAGGAAGAAGGAATTCCCATTCATTATAGTTGGCGTTTGAATGAACGACATTATGGCGCATTACAAGGATTAAATAAAGATGAAACGAGACAGAAATATGGCGATGAGCAAGTAAGACTTTGGCGCCGTAGTGCCACGGTCAGGCCTCCGGCATTAACCAAAGATGATGCCAGATATCCTGGAAATGATCCTAAATATAAAGACTTAAGCGAAGAAGAATTGCCCGTTACCGAAAATTTATTAGATACCGTAAAACGTGTGGTGGCATACTGGAACTCCGATATCAAAAAAGAGGTAGAAATGAAAAAGAAAGTAATCGTCGTAGCACACGGTAATAGCTTGCGTGGACTGATGAAATATTTAGATCATCTATCAGATGATGAAGTAATGAATCTTGAAATTGAAACAGGGAATCCAATTTGTTATGAATTAAATGATGACTTAACGCCAATTCGTCATTATTATGTGAAATGATATCCACAACAATTGTGGATATTTTTTCATCTTGCCAGATAAAAACGTATGTTCTATAATAAAAAAGAAGGAGGCTTCCGATGAAACAAGAAAGAATTATTTTTCACATTGATGTCAATAATGCCTTTCTATCTTGGACTGCGGTCGAAATGCTAAAAAATGGTGCTACCCTAGATATTCGTACGATTCCCTCCGTGATCGGTGGTGACGAAGATAAACGAAGAGGAATTGTCGTTGCCAAGAGTCCAGTTGCGAAAAAATATGGAATTAAAACGGCAGAGACACTTTATATGGCCAGAAAAAAATGTCCCAATGTCAAAGTATATCCTGCAAATCACGAATTATATAAAGAAAAATCAGATGAATTGTATGCCTATTTTCAAACGCTAACGCCTACCATCGAACGCTTTTCTATCGATGAAAGTTTTCTGGATATGACAGGAATGAAATATCTCCATGAAGATTTGGTTGCCTTTGCTTACAAGATAAAAAATGAAATCAAAGAACGATTTGGTTATACTGTCAATATTGGTATTGCTAACAATAAACTATGTGCTAAAATGGCTTCTGATTTTGAAAAACCAGATAAAGTACATACCTTATTTGCAGCTGAAGTCAAAGAAAAGATGTGGTCTTTACCCGTTTCGGAATTATTTATGTGTGGGAAATCTACGACCGAAGTTTTAAACCAATTGAATATCAAAACGATTGGTGATTTAGCCCAGGCCGATCTAGAACTGTTACGGAAATATTTTAAAAGTTTTGCCATTACTTTGCATAATTATGCTTGGGGGATTGACGATAGTCCGGTTGCAAAAAGGAAAGCCAAAAACAAAAGCATTTCGACAACGGAAACCCTTCCCCAAGACATTACGGATCGTTCTAAATTATTAAAAGTTCTTTTGCGTCAGGCCGAAGAAGTAGGAAGAGACCTTCGTCGCCAAGGCTATTATGCATCGACAGTTGCGATTATTTTAAGAACCCATGATTTTAAGGATTATTCCCATCAAATCAAATTAGTGAACGCGACCAACGTCAGTGAAACCATCTATAAAACCGCGGTGCAGTTATTAGATAATGCGTGGCGTAGGGAACCAATTCGGCTCATCGGAATTCGTCTTTCTGATTTTCAAAAAGAAGCCATGAAGCAAGTTTCTCTTTTTGACCAACCAACGGATATCAATCAGGAAAAAGTACAAGAAGTAATGGACTCCATCAAAGATAAATTTGGCAGTAGTAGTATCATGCCAGCAAGCATGTTAGAAGTCACCAAAGAAAAGAATTGACGAGAATGATTTTCCGTGATTATAATAATCTTGTTTGAGAGGAGAATTTATGCAAGTTACAGAACAAGAAGTAAGAAGAAACCAGTTAGTAGATGAGTATGTAGCAGTATTAAAGCAAGAACTACAAGGAAGAAGTGAAGCTCTAAGGGAACAACGTCAAATATTAGAATATGAAATCCATCAATTAAATGAAGAGTTAGAGCGTTTAGAAAGAGAAGAAGAAATGATGGCCATTGATTTCTATGAATGGATGCGTCAAGAAGCATATTGGGATCAAAAAAGAGACCAAATGACGAAAAATGAAATCAAACAGTATTTTAAGTCACTTCGTGTAGGGGAAAGATCTTATCAAAAAGAATTGATGTATCAAATGCTAACGTTAATCGAACAAGGTTATGAAATTAAAAATGAACAAGAAATTCCAGCTTTTCTATCCCTTGCCGAAGACAATGCCGAATACCATTTAAATTGTGTGAGAGAAGGTAGAAGTTCTTTTACTACCTATCAAAGATTAGTAAACGGAAAATATTTAAAACAACCACTTTTGGTTGGTAAAGTTACGATCACCGAAAAAGGGAAAGTAAAACAAAAAGAATTAGCAAGAAGAGGATAATCTTCTTTTTTTTGACAAATCGTGCAAAAACAGTTATAATACCCGGCAAGAGGGGGAAAGATGAATGAAGGATATAGATACTTTTGATATGCTTGTCGAAGAAGTCAAGGAAGAAATCCAAAAAAAACCGACATACCAAGACAATGCACAAGAAAATATAACCATATCATTTTATCCACAATGGTTATATACCGAAAAAGCCCAATTAGAAGCTATCAAGCATCGATTGGAAATAAAAATCCACCAGCAAGAACAACAAGAGTTGATTGATTATGATATATTGGATCCACTGACAACTGAATATACATTTACTGTTTATGAATTACAAACTTTAGAATGGCAATTACGATCATATCATGCTTATCAAAAAGATTTACAGTTACAAGATCAAGAAGATATGATAAAATGGCTCCTAGAAAAAAGAAGAAAGATAGATACCCAACGCGAAATAAAAACTTATAAGAAACAGCATACAGTATCGAGATTTTTCTTTTCTAGAGAATTACAACATGAATTTTTAACATTACTCCAAAATGGCTATCACCTTGATAATTTTGGAAGAAGAACCCATTTTGTCCATCTTGCTTATGATAATGTGAGTCATACCTTTGATGCCAATCCAAAACATAAAATAAACCCCTTTCATGAATATAAAAAATTGGTGGCAAAACATGAAATTACGATTGATGAGAAAACCGGTATTGCAAACATTTCTCGAAAAGGAAGACAGAAAATAAAGGAATATGAAGGAAAGAAGGAAAAATAAAATGGAAGTACTAGGTAAATGTATTGAAGAATTTATGAGTAAACATTTGTTTGAAATGTTAGAAAAAATGGGCCCAACAGCAAAAAAGGAATTGATTGCATTAACAAGTGAATATGCTTATCGTGATTACAAACTAGAGCAAGGAAAACAGGATCATCAGAGAAACGAAGAAGTATTTCAATGGTTAGGCAAATATTTGGAAAAAGAGCAACAGATGAAAAAAATTGAAGGAAGCGCTAGAAATATCACGACTGCGATCGAAATAGAACATTATAAAAAGGATACCAAATCTCTAACAGGAAATAATGCCAAAGCAATCAAACGAAAGATCCGTAAATATCTATTAACATGTTTAGAAGCAGATGAGGATTTTTATTCTACTTTACGCGAGAAACCATATGCTACCGTATCTATTCCTAATCAAGGA
>CANTWQ010000093.1 GCA_947853365.1 uncultured Bacilli bacterium | reverse complement strand
GTATCTTCGGTAAACACAATCTCTAATTTTCCTAATGTAAGTTTATTATCGACGCCTTCTCTTTGGTAAGAAAAAATTGCAAAACTAATTCCTATCGTTACCAAAAGAATGCTTACTAAAACAATACTTAATATAATCATTCTTCGCTTCTTGTTCCCGTCCATTTTCTCACTCCTATTCTCTAAATAATATTATAACGTATTTTCCTTATAATTGCACTAATTTTCCAAAATAACAATCTTTCTGTGTCAATTGACATATGATATTATGAGGTGTTTCATGAAAAAAAATGAATTGTGTGAGTGTTTCTCTCCTAATTTTCCGCAACAACATCAAGATTGTATGCCAGGTTTAGAATATGTGATGGATCCTTTACCCAAAACAATGCCTCGGGAGAAAACAAATCAAAGATTTTTAGGGAAAGTCATTTTTATTACCGGAGGAGACTCGGGTATTGGTAGAAGTATCGCTTATCATTTTGCAAATGAAGGTGCCGATATTGTATTTACTTATTTATACGAAGAAAAAGACGCCAAAGAAACGGCCGAAACCATTCGCAAGTTGGGTCAGAAGTGTCTATTGTGTCAAGGGGACTTTCGAACGCTAAAAATTTGTCAAGATGCTGCTAAAAAAGCAATGGAAGTGTTTGGTCATATTGATTGTTTGATCAATAATCAAGCAGTGCAATATGCTCAAAAAGATTTTTTAGATATTAGCGAGGACCAATTACGAATTACTTTTGAAACCAATGTATATGGATATTTCTTTATGACAAAAGCAGTTCTTCCCTATTTAAAAAAAGGAGATTCCATTATCAATACGGTATCCATTACGGCATATAAAGGTGATAAGAATTTAGTGGATTATTCGGCCAGTAAAGGTGCTCTTGTTTCTTTTACAAGAAGTTTATCACAACAGTTGATCGATCAGGGCATTCGTGTAAACGCTGTTTCCCCTGGTCCCATTTGGACACCGCTGATTCCAGCGACATTTACAAAGGAAGAAGTTTCTTTTTTCGGCAATGGTTATTCTACGGTTCCTATGAGACGTGCTGGCGAACCAAATGAGGTTGCTCCTTGCTATTTATTCTTGGCTAGTGAAGAAGCCAGTTATATTACAGGTCAAGTACTTCATCCAAATGGAGGAGAGATTATTAACGGATAAAAAAAGAACAACCGGTTGTGTTGTTCTTTTATTTCTTATTAAATACCATTTGCTACGACATTGATTTTAACCGTGAAATTCTGGTTATTATAATTCCAGTTTCCACCAGTTTGGCCTGTTGCTTGATCACTTAACCACATTCTTAAGCGGAAGTTTTCATCAACACTGCCACCATCATTTACAGTTGATTGGTATAATACTTTATTTGCTTCTTGTCCTGAAACAGTTGAATTTGTATATTGATCAAATGTTTTTACTGTTCCCGCATTTTGTGCAAGTGGAGTTGGAGTTTCAGCACCACTTCCACCATCTGCAACGGTTGTTAAGTAAACTTTTACCATATTATCTGGAAGAGTTCCACTTACTTTCGTTGCATTTACTTCCCATTGAATATCTCCACCAGTTGCATTACCTGTTACTTGGAAGTTAAATACATTGCCTGCCTCTGCCAATGCTTTTCCATTGGTATCCGTCATTGGAAATTGGTTTGTCAATGTAATTCCTGTTCCTTTTTCGTTATAAACGAAAGTTAAAGATCCGGTAGTAATGGTATTTTCTTTGGTTCCTTGTCCTGCGTAATTAAAGAATGCATAAGTTACGCCAACCGTTAAAGTGACAAGTAATAGTAGCAATGCTACTGCGACAAGTGTATTTTGTCGTTTTTGTTTTGAATTTGAATTCATCTTTCTCACCTCATATTTTCCTTACAATAATACTATACATAAATTTGTTTGTGATTGCAAGAGTAAAAATAAAGATTGACACAACTTTTTACAGTATTGTAGCAAAAGATCTTTTAAATAAAGGATTTTCGAGTAAAAATTTGAACGTTTTTGTCGATGTAAACCGCAATATTTCCCTTCTCGACCATCTTAATCCAGCCTAGTCCAGGAATGACCAAATCTTCTCTATACTTGGTATCAAATGTTGTTTTAGAACGATCCGTCATTCGTGTTTGTTTTAATGCGTTCATCTTTTTCACTTTTACTTGATTCGAAATATAACAAGTAAAACTATTCTTTTCCCCTTCTATATAATCAATTCGCGCATAATCGCCTATGATTAAGCATTGATTTTTTTTTATCTGGAAAGTAATAGGCTTGATTTCTCTTTTCGGAATGATTTTTTTTAGTTCGTTGCCTTTCACATAGTTTAAAAGACTTCCACGATCGACAAGCCCTGGGGTATCTACTAATATGAGATCATGGTTTAAGGCGATTTCCACTTTATCTAACGTTGTCGATGGTAAGGGAGAGATCGTCAATTCTTCCGTCGAAGTCGAATATAGACGTATCATTTGATTGATTAAGCTACTCTTACCAACATTGGTCTTGCCGGTCACATAAACTCTTTTTCCAACTTTGTATTCGTTTATTTTTGAAAGAAGTAAGTCCATCTGATAGTTGGTCTTGGTACTGACAATTACCAAACGATTTGGATCTATTCCATCTTTTGTAAAATATTCTAATATTTTTTCGTCTTTGACGCTTTTGGGAATCACATCACGCTTGTTTAAGACATAAAGGACATTTTTGGGCAAATATTTTTCAATCAAGCGAATATCTTGTTCTTGATTCCACAAATCGACAACTACTAATACTAAAGATCTTTTTGTTTGAAGAGACTTTAATATTTCGATATATTCTTCATTCGATCGCGTAACGGCTTGATACTCACCATAATTTTTAATGCGAAAACAACGTTGACACAAATCGTTTTCCAGACTGGTAGTGTACCCTTCTAATAATAAATTGTTATCTTGCAATGGAATCCCACATCCACGGCATATTTTTTTCTTATTTTCTATCATATACTCCTCTTTCTAATTTGTTTTTATTTCTTTTTAAATAGCGATTCTCTAGATATCTTGTGATTTTGGTGAGCGGTAGATCTTTTTTCTTCAATGGATCTACTAAAATAGTTTGAATGGAAAAACGTTTTCCACTATAAATATCAGTATACAGTTG
>CANTWQ010000092.1 GCA_947853365.1 uncultured Bacilli bacterium | reverse complement strand
ATAGTCTTCTAAATCTTGTAGTGATAAATCATAAATACTCATACATCCTTCCCCTCCTTTTAACATTATACCATAATTCCTATGATTTACAGATGGTTTTCGAAAAAAGTGTCAAGGAAAAGTGTCAAGCTGTATGACTCTTCTTTTGCCAAAAATGAAGAAGCAAAGAAACACCGACACTGCCTAAAATAGCTTCGAAGATTTGGGCCGTATAAGCATAACGTGGCATAATTTCAATCAACAGATAAACACCGAAAGAAACAAACAAAATCAAAGTAATAAGTACTTGTAAAGAGGTGCGTTTTTTTCCAAAAAGGGAAAACAAACTAAGCCCTGCGAAAAAATGTAGAAGAAGGATCCAAATTTGATTCCAGCCATCGAGTACACGATACACCGTCGGGTCAATATCGTAATTCAAAGACCAAGACAAATCAGAATCAAACCATTGAATTTTTGTTTTCTTCAAGAATAGAAAAGGCAAATGCTTCCAATCCATCATTCTATGGATTGCCTCATCCTTTGCCCTCTCATAATCCGTTGCATAAAGCTGGGCATCGCCTTCATGATACATCCCATTCGATTCATTGTTTAATCCAACCACAAACTTCCAAGCTGGATTTTTGTTTTCTAACCCACTAGGACTCAGATTAGTTTTGATAAGTACCAAGGAAACCGTTTGAAATAGCAATGTATAAAAAACTACAATCAAAAGAAAACAAGAACACAGTTTTTGCCACGGATATTTTTGATACAACAAATAAAGACCAAAAAGGAAAATAGCAACAATCATGATAATCTGTTCACTTCGTAATAGATTGGCAAATCCCAGCAAGAGTCCCACGCCGATACTTTTGAGAACAAAGCCTCGATGAAAATCAATGGATAACAAAAGATAAATCGCAATTAACACAAGTAGCATAGGCAAATGTTGGTTAGTTAACACCGTATTTAACAAAAGAGGAAAAGGAAAAATTGCATAGAAAAGCCCCATGATACGAGCTGCTTTCTCATCTTTTGGACGATTGATCTTTAGTCCTAACAAATAGATGAACACCACAATCAAAGAAGTGACAAGCGCATTGACCAGTTTCAAAAAAGTAACACTTTCGATGAGGGAAAGTAAGATACTTTGATATAACACATGGCCCATTTGATAACCCCACGTCAAAAAATAAGGGCTACTTTGATACTGCGTCGTATGATGCAATACTTCTAATGATGCATCATACATCGTTTTAAAATCAGAGACTATTTCGGTCGGTGTCACCAAAACCACAATACACCGAAGCAAAAAAGAAAATAGAAATAACCCAATCAGAAATTTATGTTTCTTCATCCATGCCTTCATAACTACCCACCAAACACATGATACTAGTTTGTCGTATCAAACGTAAAATCTTCCACCGTTCCAAACGAAGAAAATGTAAGCGTAATCACAAAATGCGGATCATCAAAATGATGAAGCGTGGCATAATATGCGATAAAATGTGAAAAATCGTAGACAACCTTCGTGATCATTCCATCTTCTCTAGTGACTGTAATAACATCGGACGGCAGTTCACTAATGGCAAAAGAATCATACGCCTCGTCATTAAAATAGGTCTGATAAATATCGACCGCATCGATTTCATAAGTTTCGACATTGCCTTCTTCGCTACGAATCAAAAAGGTAAGCAAATCTTCTAACAAAGATAAATCCAAAAAATCCGATAACACAAAAGGAGAAGTGGCTTGTTGATAACGACCATCCTGTTCTCTAAAAAAGTAATCCCCCACTTGATACCAAGAGGAAGTATGGCCATCACGAAGCATGGTGAATGAACGTTTATGATCCGTCATCTTTCCTTCATAAAAGGCCGTATCTAAACTCGTTTGCACATCGTAAGTAAAAAGACAATTACTTTGCAACTTGACATCTTCTGTAACCACCGGCGATGAAAGTGGCGTACTGCTAGGACGCGGTTTTTCCTCTGGCGCCGGAGAAGTTCGAATCATCACAATTAAGACCGCAAAGAAAACAAAATAAAAAGCAAAAAAGACAATGGCTCGATTTTTCGGATTGTGGATCACTTCTTTCCAAGAAGTGTTCTTTTTTTCTTTCATAAATAAACTCCTTACCGAAATACTTTTCCTAATAACGCTTCTTCATCCACCCCATGGAAAAATTCTGTAACAGACATCCGTTTTTTTCCTTCCACTTGTAGTTCTGTAATTAAAATCTCTCCATTTTTCGTACAAACGCCGATGGCATGCGGATAAATTCGGGAAATCTCCCCAGGTTCTTTGGTCGTATAAAAACTACTACTCATTTCCGAAGCATAAAACTTGACTCTTTTGCCATCAAGCAAAGCATAACTCCCCGGATTGGGATTGAGTCCACGAATACGATCATAAATTTTTAACGTATCCCAAGAAAAATCGACATGCTCCTCTTCCTTTTTGATGTTATATCCATAGGTTACTTCCTCTTCTTGTTGGGGAATGGGTTGGATTTTGCCCTGAACCAGATCAGGAATGGTCTTTAAAAGCAAATCTCTTCCCATCACAGAAAGCCGGTCATGTAACGTTTGATACGTATCTTCCATCGTAATTACGGTTTCTTCTTGAGAAATAATATCACCGGCATCCATTTTTTCTACCATATACATAATGGTAACCCCTGTTTTAGGATAATGATCTAAAATGGCATGATGAATCGGTGCCCCCCCTCGTAATTTAGGAAGTAAAGAAGCATGTACATT
>CANTWQ010000091.1 GCA_947853365.1 uncultured Bacilli bacterium | reverse complement strand
CCATTTAAAAAAGCACGTTTGGTAAATTCACCAGGTTCAGCCAATCTGGCTCCTTTGGTTAAAAGCAATTCCAAAATTCGATGTGTTGTAGTAATTCCTCCATGGCAATTGATTTCCACCGTATCTTCCGTTGTAAACGTTTTTGGAGCCCTCATTACCATGACAAGAACTTCATCTAACTTTTCGGCTTCATCCATAATAAAACCATAATGAATTGTGTGACTTTGTGCATGTATCAATGATTTCGAAAAAATTTGATCTACAATGGGAATAGATTCTGGACCAGAAACACGAATAATTGAAATCGCTCCAACTCCCAAGGCAGTTGAAATTGCCGCGATTGTATCTTGCATAGTATACCTCCTTTTTTTACGCTACTGATTATAACACATTTTCCGTTTTTTTTCTTTTATTTTCAAAAATTATTTCCCGGGAAATAATTTTTTACCAAAAAAATAGAGTTTAATGGTGGACAACCATTATCATTCAATACCAAAATATTCAAATATGAAAATTCAGAATATTTCATTAAAATAAGAATTTTTCTTATTGTAGTTTAAAAAAATTTTTGATACAAATTTAGTTTCATGATGAAAATTATTTCCCGGGAAATAATTTTCCAGCAAAAAAGAAGTATTTTTATACCTCTTTTGGTTTAATGACTACACACCGGTTAGGCTCTTCTCCGGTACTTTCCGTATAGACATATTTATGATTCGTTAACGTATTATGAATAATTCTTCTTTCATAAGAATTCATTGGTTCTAATTTTGCTTCGACTTTAGAATACTTTACTTCTCGTGCTACACTTTTGGCTAATCGTTCTAATTGCTTTTCATGATGTTCCTTATAATCTCCAACATCTAAGACAAATTTAAAATTAACATCAAACTTTGCTTTGATTGCTTGATTTAAAACAACACTCAAAGCATCCATCGTACGTCCATTTTTACCAATCAGTAATGAATTGTTATCCGATAAAATATTGATTACAATATGATCCGTTCTTGTTTTGATCTCAAGATGAACACCAATTCCCATATCATAAATTATTTTTTGTAAATATTCTTTAATGAAAGTAATAATATCATCTTTGGTAATGACTTCAATTTCTACGGTTTTTCCTTTAAAAAGGCCTTTTTTTGTTTCTAGTTCCTTTACATAGAAATTATCTTCCGTGTCCTGTAAGGCAATCTTCGCATTAGAAATTGCTTCTTCTTTGGTTTTTCCAGAAAATATTCTTTTATCCATTTAACTTCCGACTCCTTTTTACAATTAAATTTTGAACAATTGTAAACAAATTAGATATGATCCAGTATATTCCTAAGGCAGTAGGCATAAAGAAGGACATAATCAAAATCATAACCGTCATAATTGTTGTCATACTCTTCATTGGATCCTTTTCTCCAGTCATACTGGCAGTTTTATTTAAACTAAAAGATAGATAAGTGGTTCCTCCAATCAGTAGTAATAACACCAAATACAACCAATTACCTTGATTGATCAAACCAATCCAAGGGGTCGTTCCCATTTGTAGAAAGCAGAATGTCTCTTCAAACAGGGCCGGAAGACGATTGATTGCTTCTAAAAAAGCAAAGAAAAGTGGCAATTGAATAAAACTAAATAGACAACCAGATAATGGGTTTATGTTGTATTTTTTATAGATAAGCGTCATTTCTTGACTTTTTTTCATCAATGATTCTTGATCATTTTTATTCTGATATTTTTTCTCAAGACGATTCAATTCTGGTTGGGCTTTTTTTAATAACTCCGATTGCATCGCCGTTTTATTTGTGAGCGGGTAAGCAACTAAGCGAATCAATAACGTAACAATGATCAATGCAAGTCCCGCACTACCTACATATTTACTAAAAAATAAAATAACATAAGCTAAAGGCTTCACAAAGATGTTAGCCCATAATCCTTCATATCCTCCAGATAGAGGAGTAAAATCACTACATTTTGGCAAACTATCAATATCAACGCCATTGTTACGATAGATTTCTTTTACCTCTTCCTCTTCTGGTTGACAGAGAATATTTTCTGTTAAACTTTGTCCTGTTTCAGGATTGGTTACAACTTTATTCTCACTATCCTTTAATGTTGTTGTACATCCGGTAAAAAGAAAAACAACTAAAATAAGTATCAGTAATTTCTTTTTATTTTGTTTTTTCATTATTTGCTCCTTTATTTACTACATAATCGATTCGTTGAATCAAATCTATATATAACTGTTCCATTTCTTGAAATGTCTTAGATAGACAGTTTCTTCTTAATATTATAATATAGTCTAGATGTTTTGAATAGAGTTTTTTCTGATGATCAATGATATTTCGTAATCTTCTTTTATATAAGTTTCGTATAACTGCCTTTCCAATTTTCTTTCCAACCGAAATACCAAATCTAGAATTATTATATTTATTTTCTTTATAATAGATGACGAAAAGTTCATTTTTCTTTGATGGAGCAGTTTGGATGATTTCATTAAATTCGCTATTTTTTTTTATTGTATGTTTTTTATCCATAGACTCACTTCC
The DNA here is from genome assembly GCA_947853365.1 of uncultured Bacilli bacterium. GTDB lineage: Bacteria > Bacillota_I > Bacilli_A > RF39 > UBA660 > Faecenecus. Next base: position 205 of record CANTWQ010000091.1, on the reverse strand, counting down.
TGTTTCTATTGTATCAAAAATCTGCTTATTTGTAATTTCTTTTTCGCGGAAATCTTTATAAGAAAAAGACCACTGATTTAGCAGTGGCATTATTTACATAGCTGTTTACGACCTTTTGCTCTACGTTTTTTCAATACATTACTTTTTACGCGTGCAAAGAAACCATGCTTTTTAGCTTTTTTGCGATTGTTTGGTTGATAAGTTC
>CANTWQ010000090.1 GCA_947853365.1 uncultured Bacilli bacterium | reverse complement strand
ATATATTCAATTTGTCCTTTTTCTTCGTTATAGTAATAAAGATATAATTTCTCGCCATTATCATAATAGTCACTGACATCCACTTGAATCGTTGCTTCACTTGGCAATTGTCCATGATGTTCAAATGAAAGATAAAGCTTATCCGTATTCTCTTTACTTAATGCATCAATTTGAGCTTGATAAGGACTATCAAAATCTAAATTAAAATCAAGCGTTAACTCTTCTCCCACTTCATCTCTAGGAAAAGTCCACGAATAAGATAAATCTCCATTCTTTTCTTTCAACGAAACAATAACCTTATCTTGAGTAATTTCTTTTTCTACATCATATGCTTTCTCATCTAAATTTTGCACATGAACAACAGGTGGAAGATCAGACAAAGTCAAGGAATTTCCAACCATTGGTACGAGAAAAAAGATAATTGCAAAAAGAAGAAATCCTATTTTTTTCATCTTTCCACCCCTTTTACTTATGAATAAATTTACGAAATACTAATCAACAAGAAAAGTATATTATGAATGACATGGATAGCAATCGGCACTAAAACATTTTGCGTTTTGTAATAAGAATGCGCCAAGAAACCACCAAATACACCGCAACTTAAAATAAATAATAATTGGGCCGGTTCTGTATAAGATAAGCAGATGTAGAAAACGCCATACAATAAACCACTTAAAACAATATAAGCCCATTTGTTTTCAATTAACACACCAAACGATTTCCGAAATGCCACCTCTTCGATGACTGGCGTACAAATAAGCATTGATATTGCTAAATAGATCGGTGCAGCATCCAATAGTCGCTGTTGTAACACATTGTTAGGCATTTGTACTTTTAATAAGCCAACGATTAACGCATTGATCGCTAAATAACAAACAAGTGCCAATCCATACGTTGCAAATATTGTTTTTATATATTGTTTTTTATTATCCCAAAAATCACGAAAGACACTTTTTAAAGTATCACGATACAGGAACAGAAGAAACAATACAAATAAGATATCTAACCCAACTTGAAATAAAATAGATCCTGCTGTTACATTTTCTGGATTGATAATGGGCACATAAATACCTAAACTTGTTAAAATAATAGGATATGTTGTATAAAGGAAAAATAATAAAATAACCAAAATAGCTTTTTCTTTTCTTCCCACAAAAATCACTTCCTTACTATTTTAAGTATATCAAAACACTAAAAAAAGTAAATGCCTTTGCTTATAATTTCACAAAAAAAGTTACCAAATATGGTAACTTTTGACATCAAGTATTAGAATCCAAAGAAGATAGCTTTTAACCATCCAAACATATTTTTCCCTCCTTTATTCTTCTATTCTTTCCACTTACATTATAGCACTTTTGAAGAAAAAAAGAAAGAAAAGTTTCTAGTTGACAATAAAGTGTAAACAAAAAAAAGAAAAGGCCTTCGATCTGAAAAGGACTTCTCTTTTGCTCTTATTTATAAACTTTACGAAAGTTTACTATTCTTCAACTGGATAGCAACTTGCTTGTTTTTTATCTTTTCCAATTCTTTCAAATTTAACGATACCATCAACCGTTGTAAATAATGTATCGTCTTTTCCCTTTTTTACATTCACACCTGGGAAAACTTTTGTTCCTCTTTGACGATAAAGAATCGATCCAGCCGTTACAAATTCTCCATCACTTGCTTTAGCCCCAAGTCTACGTCCAATAGAATCACGTCCGTTAGAAGTAGATCCTTGTCCTTTGTGATGCGCAAACAATTGAATATTTAAACGAAGTGCTTTCACGTTATCCCTCCTTGTTTATCATAATATTTTTCGGATAATCTCTCTCTAGTTGTCGTAATAAATCGATCATATTAGAAATCAAATGCGAAGTAATTTCATTGTCTTGTAAAATGGTTAATGTAATCAATCCTTTTTTTTCTTCTACTTCAATATAAGAAGGATCAAAGGAAAGAATACCATTCACTGTTGTAATTAAAATGCTGCTTGCAGCACTACAAACAATATCTTTGCCAAACACATCATACATGGCATGTCCCTGAAATAAAACCTTCACAACATGACTTTTCTTTTCGATAATACGAATTTTTAACATGATTTATTACCCGTTAATTTTAGTGATTTCCACTTTTGTGTATGGTTGTCTATGACCTTGTGTCTTACGATGACTTCTGTCTTTTTGTTTGTATTTAAAGACACGGATTTTTTTGTTTTTTCCTTGTTTTAATACTTTACCTTCGACACTAGCACCTGTAACCAGTGGATTCCCAACTTTTGCATCAAGCATTAACACTTCATCAAAAGTAACAGTATCATCGACAGATGCATTCATTTTTTCTAAATAAACAACGTCTCCGACAGAAACAATATATTGTTTCCCACCATTTTTAAATACGGCTTTCATATATACCTCCTTTAATTTTACTAGACTCGCTTTTTAAGGTGGAAGCATGCTTCACTTTTACCTGTTCAATGCGGTTTGAGCACTAAGAGGCTTCAAACATTTAAGATATTACCATAAATGATCCAAGATGTCAAACAAAAACCTTGGTTTTCCTAAAAAAGGAAGCATTACACTTCCTGAATCACGGTAATAATCATTGGCTTACATTCCGTTTCCTTATAAAAATATTTACCCAATTGATCTCTTACTTCATTTTTAATATTGGTATAATCGATTCTTTTTTGATCAGGAGAAATATTTTCTAATATGACATTACGACAAATTTCTTTGGTTGCTTCGATCAAATCAAGATTTTCTTTCACAAAAATAAATCCTCTCGTTAACACTTCTGGTCCGGCCAAAATCTGTTTGGTTGATCGATCTAGGGTACAACTAATAATGACAATCCCATTTTCTCCTAACATTTCACGATCCTTCAATACGAGTTCTCCAATATCTTCATTACTTTTTCCATCAATTAGTACTTCATCCACTGGAATATGCGTAAAATCTTCGACCATTTCGCCATTCATGAATGTTACTACATCACCATTTTGCTTTAAAATAATATGGTTTTTATCCATACCTAGGCTCTCGGCAATTTCAGCATTCATCACTTGATGACGATATTCCCCTTTCACAGGGAAGAAATATTTCGGTTGTAACATTTGAATCATCATCATTAAATCTTCCCGTGACGCATGATGTAATAAATGCTTTTTCGAAGACAAAGAAACAACATCGACATTGCGCATAGCAATCTCATCTAAAATCATTGCAAAACGCTTCTCAATTCCTTCATAACTAGGCTCTGTAATAAAGATCGTATCTGTATCTTTCAATTTAATAAATTTATCATATCCTTTTAAAATACGATCTAGATTCGCAAATGGTTTTTCCTTCTCATCAGAAATTAAAACAATCACATCTTTATCATTGAGATTTGATAAATCGCCAATTCTCTTTTCATCAAATTTGACATAACCGAGACGCATGGCTTTCGAAACAAGATCCTGTAATGGTTTTCCCATGATAACAACTTTCCGTCTGGTTTTCATAATTTCATTAAAGATTTCTTGTAGCCTATAAATATGTGCCGGAAAAATCGTCGCAATAATCCGATCATCATGTTTTCTAAATACTTCCCGAATAAACTCACTAACGCGATTATTAGGAGACGTATGTCCTTTCTTTTCGGCATAAAACGACTCACACAACAAACAAAGTACTCCTTGCTTTCCAACATACGCAAGTTTCCCGATATCCGTTTGATAAGGACCTAGAGCCGTTGCATCAAAAACAAAGTCTCCTGTATAAACGATAGCCCCATCCCTCGTATACAATACATAACATACTGCATCCGGAATAGAATGTGTCACCTGAATTGGAAAAATGGCATTCTTCTTACCAAAAGTAATTTTGACATGAGGCTTCAATTCATATAAACGAACCTTCATAATGCCATCCTCTTGCAAATCCTGTTTTAATACCTCTAAAGTAAACTTGGTTCCATAAATCGGAATGTTGGGAATTGCCTGTACTAACTCTGATACCGCACCCATATTACTATCATGACCATGGGTCAAAAATACACCCTGAATCCTGTTCTGATTCTGTACTAAATATTCAAAGCTAGGAATAATATAATCAATTCCTAACATCTTATCATTTCCATACTTTAATCCGGCGTCAAACACGAAAATGTCCTTGTCTACTTCGACTACATACATATTTTTCCCATTTTCGTTTAACCCGCCCAAACTAAAAATTCTAATTTTACTCAAAACGAAACGCTCTCCTTTCTTTTTATGTCACGTTTTTGAACGTATCAATTATAACAACAAACATCGAAAAAAGCAAAAGTTTCCACAAAAAAAGTAATCAATCATTACTTGGAAATAGAAAATACATTTCTTCCGTGTTGTTTTTATTATAGCATATTATATCATAGGATCATAGGAGTTGTCAAATCACCAGAAGACACCGATTACAAAGGTCAAATACCTGCCATATAGGTATATCAAAGTAAAATAAAATAAATTTTAAAAGAAAATGTATCACATGACATTCTTTCACTCTTATGCCATATTTCATGCGGTGACAAAACTTTTAGAATGGAAACAAAAAAGCAGCAGAAAAAGTTCTGGTATTTTCTATTGACCAAAAATAAAAACTTATGATACGGTAACTAACAAGGAGAACATTATGAATTTGAAAGAACCTTTTTTAAAACGCATGCACGAATTATTACAAGAAGATATGGCATTATATCTCGATAGTCTAACCAAAGAAAGTACACGACTGATCCAACTCAATACGCAAAAAATTGATGATAAAACTTGGGAAAACATCGTTGATTTTCCTGTACAAAAAGAAGGAACGATTCCCCACGCTTATACTTTTAATCAAGACAAAATAGGACTACATCCATTCCATCAAGCGGGACTATTTTATGTACAAGAGCCATCGGCGATGTTAGTTCCTTATAGTATCGCAATCAAAAAAGACGCAAAAATATTAGATCTTTGTGCTTCGCCCGGGGGCAAGACCAATATCTTATCCGACCTCGTGTCAGATGGTATGATCATTGCCAACGAAGTCAATATCAATCGCTGCAAAACATTGCTTTCGAATATCGAACGTCTCGGAAAAACCAATGTCATTGTAACCAACATGACCGCGGAAGCACTCTCTTCCATTTATACTGGATACTTCGATGTCATTCTGCTCGATGCTCCTTGTTCTGGCGAGGGCATGTTTCGAAAAGACGAAGAAGCACAGAAAAATTGGAGTGAAGAAAAAGTATTAGAACTTTCCCATCTGCAAAAAGAATTGATCCAACACTGCCATACAATGTTAAAAGAAAAAGGAATGTTAATTTATTCTACCTGTACTTTTGCGAAAGAAGAAGATGAAGAAAATGTCGTATTTGCATGTCAGCACTTGGATATGAAATTATTGCCAACAACATCGATCGTCACTCAAAAATCTCTACCCGGAAAACCAATCGATCAGCACGACTTACAAAATGCCCGTCGATGCTACCCCCACATATTTGGCGAAGGACAATTTATAGCAGTATTGCAAAAGACACGAAAAGAACAAGAAAAAAAGTGGGTCAATGCCATCCGCCCACTCCCAGGATCACTACAAAAAGAAATTGCTTCGTTTATCAAAGAAAACCTTAACTCGTTTCCATACCCGATTTATAGCTATAAAGATAAAATCATTGTGTTACCAAAAGAATTAGAGATACCATCACTACGCAGTCTTTCCACCTTTGTAACCCTTGGCACAATGGACCACGGCCGTTTTATCCCCCATCATCAATTCAGTAGAAGTTATGGATCTTACTTTCAAAGAAAACACAATCTATCCCTACACAGTGTGGAACTATCCAAATATTTAGAAGGATACGAACTAGAAACCACCTTAGAAGATGGATGGTGCATCGTCACTTGTGAAAACTTCCCATTGGGGCTTGGCAAAGTGAAAAACCACCGTTTAAAAAACCACTACCCCAAAGGACTCAGATCAAAAAAAATTAGCTAAATAGCTAATTTTTCTAATGCATCTTTGGCAGCTTCTTGCTCAGCTTCTTTTTTACTATTGGCCTTACCGATACCATAAATCACATTATCGATTTTCACTTCCATCGTGAAAGTACGATCATGGGCTGGGCCTTCTTCTTTCACTAACGTATAAACCAGACTTCTCTGCTCTGTTTGTACATATTCTTGTAAAGCACTCTTATAATCGCTAAAGAAAACAATACTCGGATCCTCAATATAAGGAACAATAATCTTAAGTAGTATCCGTCTCGTCGTAGTATATCCCAAATCGATATACATTGCTCCAATAAAAGCTTCAAAAATATCGGCTAAAATGACTTTTTTAAAACGACCACCATGCTCTTCTTCCCCATGTCCTACTTTAATATAATTACTAAAGTGTAAATCACTGGCATAACGATATAACGCATTTTCACAGACATAACTTGCTCTCACCTTTGTCATATCCCCTTCTTCCAGTTGCCGATGATTATAAAGATAATCCGATACCACCAAATCCAAAACCGCATCTCCCAAAAATTCTAAGCGCTCATAATCGGCTTTCAAATGATGCTCATTGACATAAGAAGTATGCGAAAAAGCCGTTTCATAAATAGCCAAATTCTTAGGTTTCATACCCAATATTTGAAATAATTCTTCCATGTTCTCCCTCATTTCTTGTTATTTTCATTATAACATGATTTTACCATTTTACCAAATGATGAAATCACACATAGACAAATGATTCTATTTTTCGTATAATAAAAGTGGTGATCATCGTGAAATATTTTCTCGTTGGATGTATTAAAATATATCAAATGCTTCCAGGCCCTTGGCACGGAATGTGTAGGCATTATCCTACTTGTTCCAATTATGGAATCGAAGCAATCAAAAGATTTGGAAGTATCAAGGGATCATTTCTTACCATACGACGCATTTTAAGATGCAATCCCTTTTGTAAAGCAGGATACGATCCTGTTCCCATAGAAAGAGGCGAATAAAAAAATGAAAAAAAGAATATGGTACATGGTTGTAGTCGCAACCGTTCTCCTAACAATGACCGGATGTTTCAAACGAGATAGTCTAGAAGATATTGAAATTGTCACAACCGCATATCCGATCGAATTTATTACCAATTGGTTATATGGAGAACACTCTCTCGTAACATCGATTTATCCTGATGATACCAATCCGAACACATATGAGCTAAGTGAAAAACAAATCAATGACTATAGCAAACAAGAGTTGTTTATCTATAATGGACAATCTGCCAAAGATCGTGATATTGCAACCGAATTCCTCGATAAAAATAAAAAATTACTGATTATCGATAGTTCTTTCGGAATGGAACTCACTTACGGCGTAGAAGAATTATGGTTAAATCCTTCGCACTTACTGATGATGACACAAAATATTCGGGATGGATTAAAAGAATACATTAGTAACAGTTATTTAAAAAACGAAATCGATGAACGATACGAAGAAATCAATGTCGCTTTATCAGAACTCGATGCTGAAATTAAATTAACGGCCGAAAATGCCAAAAACAAAACCATTGTCGTAAGTAACGATACTCTAAAATACCTAGAACGTTATGGTTTTGAAGTTATTTCATTAGATAATCGTAACACAACACCAAGTGACCGTGTGATTCAAGATGTGATCGATCGCATCAATAATGGATCGATCAATTACATTTTCTTATTCCAATATGATGAAGCAAACGAAATCGTGCAAAGGATTATAGATGAAACGCAAGTAGAAACCAAAACATTCCGAAGAGTCGATAATATTACCGATGAAGAACGGGATAATAGCGAAGATTATTTATCGATCATGAACGATAACATCGATATTCTAAAAGAAGAATTATATCAATAAAAATAACGTCAATGCGTTATTTTTTTTCGGTATTGTTTCAATACTTCTTTTTGTTTCTTCGTCAAACGATAAGAATCACAACATTTTGAAATCGTTTTCATCATAATCCATTCATCCAAAGAATGGGAAGTAAAAAAAGAAAACGTTCGTTCAAAATCTTTCGTAAAAGCAACACTGAGAAGCCAAGAGACTGCCATTTTCACATAATACCCCGGATGAGGAATGGCAAGAATCATCTCCATAACTTGATCCCAATGGGAATCTAAATAATCGTCCATCAATAAGACAACACCCAACCGCACGGTATATTCTTCTTGGGACAAAGTAAGCTTTTGAACGACCGGCAATAATTCCTCTGGATATTTTTTAAAAATAGCAAAACGCGATGCACAAATATCACAAGTAGCCCAATTATCCATTCGTTCTAAAAAGGAAGGCAAATACTGTAGAAAGACATCAATATCTAAAATCATGCCCAATCCTAAACCATAAAGAATCGAATATTCATAAACCCCAGTAGGACAAAGATCCAAAAAAGAAAGAATATCACGCTTTTTGATTTCTTTCGAAAACTTCGTTAAAACAGGCATCCTTACCCCTAAAATTTCTTGTTGCGTAAAAATAATGCGTTTTTGAAATTCCCGATAATGAGGATCGATTTCTTTTCGTAAACGTAAATCGAAATCTTGCCACGAAGTTTGATTCCATTGGAAATGAGATGGCATTATTCCACCTCACGACTGGCTAAAATTTCTTTTCCAGTTAAAATCCAATCAATGTTTGGCACCAACTCGTTATTACAGTAAGGGCAACGAATCGTATGAGGCGTTAAAATCATTTGTCCACAATGGTCACAAAGAATTCCCTCTTCTTTTTTGATTGGCAACTTACGTTCCACCGTCAACAAATAGGTAATCATCATCTTATGTTCCGTAGAGCCAGCAATCACTCGTTGGGAAGAGACAGCCACCAAATAATCATAACAAATAACAGTCAGTAATACTACCGCCTCTTCTCTCGTCGCATCATAAGAAAAAGAAATCAATCGCGATTCAACCGGCGTAATATCATAAATCATATTTCGTTGTCCCTGGGCAATAAAAGATTTTAAAGCTTTTTGATAAGGCTCTTTTAATGAATCACCAATCATATGCTGAATCAATTCACTTTGATTGTTGCTCCAAGCCTGTTGGATATGACGAAACATACAAAAGATAACAAATAGAAAATAGGAAACTTCAAAAGAAGGATCTTTCTTTTGTATCTCTTCCAAAGAAACCGGATTCATATCGATCATATAACGCGTAGGAACACTCTCATAATAACGCAAGTCTTTCTTCCGTTGCCCTTGCTTAGTCAAAGACTTTTGATAACAAAAGAACCAACCAAAAAATCCCAAAACACTAAGTATCAAAATAAGAATCATTACCAATTTCATCGTATCATCACCTACTATATGCATTATAACAAATTTTATAAGATGATGCTATCGCTGGCATCAAAAATATGTTAGAATAAGAAAGAGGTTATCAATATGAAGCAGTTTTTTGAACTTACCCCAGGATCCCTACACTTTTCTTTGTTTGGATTCTGGCATATATTTATCACATTATTATTGATTCTAGGTATCGTTTTCATCTATCGTTATCGAGAAAAAATCAAAAAATGGAAATACCATGATAAAGCCGTTCGTTATGCCGTTGCGATGATTATGTTTTTAAACATGACCATCTATTATGGTAGTAAAGTACTCAATGGTACCTGGCGTTTCGAAGTCCATTTGCCATTACATTTCTGTTTTATTTCGGGATACTTGTTCATGCTAACCTTGATCACAAACAACAAAAAATTATTCAAGTATACCTACTTTTTTTCTTTTGCCGGACCATTACCAGCCATTCTACTACCGGATATTATTTGTGGACCCGATCGTTTTATTTTTTGGCAGTTTGTGATGAGTCATCACTTCTTCCTTCTTGCCAGTATTTACGTTTTATTCGTCTTAGATTGGAAAATCGAAAAAAAAGATATCATCAAAGCAATGATTGGTGCCAATTTGATATTCTTCGCTGTATTTATCTTCAATCAAATTTTTGATACCAATTATATTATGACAAGCAAATTACCAGATCATATTTTAAAGCTATTCCCATTCTTAACGACCTTCAATTATCCCATTCTATGGTTGGAACTCGCAGGGCTTGCTGCTTTCCTCGTTGCCTATATTCCTGTAAAAATCATCAATAAACAAAAAGAAATGACGACATAACGCAATCATTTCTTTTTTTGATATTCTTTTTCCACGCAAGGGAAAACAGACAAATCCGCTTGTTGATCAATAATCACACATCTCTGATACTTTGACATCTCCATCGGCATTTGATTTAAAACCGCAATATCCTGTCGATCTTTTGGACGATAAAATTTTTCTTTTTGTGCTTTTAAAAACTCCAAACTATAAGTGGTAAGAGGCATATCATGATAAGAAACAGTCGTCATGATGTCACGATAATCTACTTGTGGAAACGACTCCCGACAAAACCGATGTTTGATTGGATCATAACTTTTCCGAACAAATCCTTGTTCGAAACGATCCATTGCTTCAAAAGATACCATGACATTTCCGTAATACGTACTAAAACCATAATCTGTATCACTATATTCCATCGAATCGAAAATAGCTTTTTGCTGTAATTCAAAATATTCTCGGATGAAATTCATATAATCACTATCCACCAATACATCCACATTAGAATGCACACGATATGACGTCTTTCCCGAATTTAAATACGGAACAATTCCTCCGGCTAAACACATATGGGATGCAATCCCTGGAATTTGTAATACTTCATCCAATACCAAAATGGCATCTTGCAAATAAACTTCTGACATAATTTACCATACCCTCCTAAAAATCATGTTCTATTTACATTATATCAGATTTTTTATGAAGAATTCTATACAATACCGATGAATCATGCAAGTTATTTTTCATTTCTTAAGGATATTCTAACACTGAGAGCATATAAAAACGAACTATTTCTAGTTCGACTCATTCCTAAATGGTGCCCGAGGAAGGCATCTACAACTTTTACCAAAAGTAATTGAGGTGGAAAGCGATCATGATGCATTTAAACACAAAAATGATTCAAATTAAAATCCATACAATAAGCGATCTTCTTTCAGTTTCCCAAATACTATAATTCGTCTTTAGTATCCGTTTCATTCAATACTTTTTCAACTTCACGAATCAATTGTTCTTTATTAGGAATATAATAGGTATAAGTGGAAGCGAAAATGTTATTCGATAAACCACCTAATGCATATTCCATAGCAACTTCTTTTTTACTCTTACAAAGAATAATTCCTATTGGCTTA
>CANTWQ010000089.1 GCA_947853365.1 uncultured Bacilli bacterium | reverse complement strand
AAGTACCGTATTTCGGAAAAAATACTGTTCTTTTTTTCCCTCATTGGAGGATGTTTTGGTGCCCTGTTGGCCATGTATTTATTTCATCATAAAACCAAAAAGAAACGCTTTATGATTTTGTTACCTTGTCTTGCCCTAGGATATTTATTACTACTGATGAAAACCAAGTAACTATTGAATCGACCGAGGAAATTTGCTACAATAACAATGGTGATTTTATGAAATATATACTAATCGAATATCCGAAGTGTTCTACTTGTAAAAAAGCAAAGAAGTTTTTACAAGCAAATGGTTATGACTTTACCACGCGCCATATTTTAGAAGAGACACCGAGTATCACGGAATTAACAGAATGGATCCATAAAAGCAATCGTCCCATTCAAACTTTTTTTAATACCTCGGGGAATCTTTACAAAGAATGGAATTTAAAAGAAACGTTAAAAGACAAAACGGAAGAAGAAAAGATTGCTTTGCTTTCCCAAAACGGAATGTTAATCAAACGACCTTTATTGATTGGTGAGGATGTCATCCTATCAGGATTTAAAAGTAACGAATGGCAAAAACTAAAACATTAGAAACTGTGACGCATACCTTTCCACCATGTTACGATGAGACTTCCGAAATTCTTTTGTTAGGAAGTATACCTAGTCGTAAATCAAGGAAAGAAAATTTTTATTATATGCATCCAAGTAACCGTTTTTGGAAAGTGATGGCCCAAGTTTACCAAGAAGAAGAACCAAAGACCACCGAAGAGAAGAAATGCTTTTTAAAACGAAAAAAAATAGCTTTATGGGATGTGATTGATACCTGTGATATCTATCAGTCCGCGGATGATTCAATTACTAATGTGATTCCCAATGACATCAAAAGTTTATTACCAAAAACTCATATCAAAAAAATATATACAACTGGGAAAAAAGCCCATGTTCTCTACCAGAAATATTTAAAACCAACCATAGATATCGATGATATTCCCTTACCATCGACATCCAGTGCGAATATTGCAAACTTTACGTTTGATCAATTGGTAGAGGCATATCAAAAAATAAAAGAGAAGTAGAAACTATGACAGAATTAGAAAATATTGTAAAACCATTATGTGAATGGTATCAGGAAAACAAAAGAGATCTTCCTTGGCGCAAGGATGTCGATCCTTACCGCGTCTGGGTTTCCGAAATAATGCTCCAACAGACAAGAGTAGAAGCGGTCAAAGAATATTTTGAACGCTTTTTAAAACGACTTCCAACCATTTATGATTTGGCTACGATCGAAGAAGATGCTTTATTAAAACTATGGGAAGGGTTGGGGTATTATAATCGTGTCAAAAACATGCAAAAAATGGCGAAAATCGTATGCCAAACCTATCATGGACAGATTCCAAATCGATACGAAGAAATCATTCGTCTACCAGGAATTGGACCATATACTGCCGGAGCCATTTTATCGATCGCCTATCATTTGCCATATCCTTGTATCGATGGTAATGTACTACGTGTGATCACACGTATCACAGGGAATACAAAGCCCATCAACAAAGATACGACCAAAAAAGAAATGACTGCTCAAATCCAAGCCATTTTACCAAAAGATCCATCGATCTTTAATCAAGCCTTAATGGAATTAGGAGCATTGATTTGTATCCCCAATGGCAAACCCAACTGTAGCCATTGTCCTGTCCAAAAAATGTGTGTCGCATGCATGCAAAATCGCTACGATGAAATTCCCGTCAAAGAAAAGAAAAGAAGTCGTAAGATAGAAAATAAAACCGTATTTTTGATTTCCTATCAAGACCGTATGAAAATCGAAAAGCGAAAGAGTCAAGGCTTACTATCTTCGCTTTATCAGTTTCCCAATACCGAAGGTCATTTGACGATCGAAGAAGGAAAAGATTATCTAAAGCAACAAGGTTATGATCATTTTAAAATCACAAAAGGAAAAATGTATACACATATTTTTACACATTTAGAGTGGAATATGATATCATATAATGTGGAAGTAGAAAAAATAAAACCAGAAGAAGATCACTTTGTCTTAAAAAAAGATCTAGAAAATATTTATTCACTTCCCAGTGCATTTAAAAAGTTTTTATAAAGGAGAATGAAAAGCATGAACAAAGGCGACCAGGATTATCAAACCTATAAAAAACGTAAAATATTACGTATTTTGATGATTATCTTTTATTTTTTAACAATTGTTTTAAGCTTGTTTGCCTTAACCAATATGTTACCATTTTGGGTCCCGTTGATTAGCTTTGTGATTGCAACCATTCTCACATCCTTTCGTGACAAAATGAAATATACGAAAGAAGAATAGAAAGGTGATTAAAGCAGTATGTTAAAAGTGGAAGGATTAACCAAAAAACAGGAATTTGGTGGAATAGAAAATATTACGTTTGAAGTTCCGAAAAATAAAACATTCGTCATGGTCGGAAGTGAAACTTCCGGAACAACGACATTATTAGAAACCATCGTCAATGTGATACCTCATGATGAGGGAAGCATTTATTTCAATGGTACTTTATTTCATCACATTACCAAAGAATTAAAAAATAAAATTGGCTATTTACCAAGGAACATTGATTTATATCCCGAGGCAACAGTCAAAGAAATGCTAGAATATTCGGCATCTTTTTATTCTGGAGATTTATCACGTCGTATTTGGTATTTAGTGAGAAGATTAGATTTAAATCTCACGACCGTAGTAAAAGATTTAAGCAAAGAAGATTTAAAAAAATTAGGTTTTATTATTGCCATTATGCATGAACCAGACATGATGATTTTAGACGATGTAACCAAAGATTTAAGTCCGATGATGCAAGATGTGATCTGTGAACTATTAGAAGAGGAAAAAGAGTATGGCGCAACACTCCTGCTTGCGACCGATAACTTAGCCATTGCCAAACGCTTAGGAGACCAAATTGGCCTATTAAAAGAAGGGCATCTCATGAAAATTATCGATAAAGAAAAACTAGAACAACAAAATATGGTCCGTGTGACTTTGGTCAGTAGTGAATATATGAAATTAAAATTACCCCTCAAAGATGTTACCATCGAAGAGAGAACCCATTCGATGTTAAAGTTTTTATACACAGGGAACATGGATGAATTTATTCATATGTTATCCCATATTCATGTCGAGTCATTACGAGTGGAAGAAGCAAGTTTAGAAGAAGTGTTTTTAAAAGCCTAAAAACTATACTCCTTCTCCTGTAAAATGAGGAATAAAACTGCTTTGATCTGTTTCTTCTTCTTGGATAAATCCATTTTGAATACCAAGATCAATCGCATAGTTGATGACTTCTTGGTATTCTTTTTTGGTTAAAGAACGATTTAATTCAGGATAAGGGAAGTTTCCCGTTACTGTATACTGGTTCATAATACTGATAAAAGTATTATCATGATAAGTTTCATATAAGTATCGTAAAATGTTCTTTGAATCATCGATATGTCCTGGAAGTATCAAATGTCTAACGATGACACCTTTTTGGAGCATTCCATTTTTATCGAATTTACAAGAACCAACTTGTCTTACCATTTCTTGAATGGCATCCTTTGCAAACGAAAAATAATTGGGAGCATGGGAAAAAGCAATGGCTAGATCATCCCGTTCGTATTTGAAATCAGGTAGATAAATGTCGATTAAGCCATCCAATAATTTTAAGCTATCGACCATTTCGTAACTGCTTGTGTTGTAAACAATCGGAATATGGAGCCCTTTTTTCTTTGCTAAAATTAAACCATCGCGAATCAAAGGAATGTAGTGGGTAGGAGTTACCAAGTTAATATTGTGAGCACCTTTTGCTTGCAATTCCAAGCAAATTTCACTAAAACGTGTAATCGATGCTTCTTTTCCTGCATGAGTGGCACTAATTTCTCGATTTTGACAGAAAATGCATTGTAAATTGCAGTACGAAAAGAAAATGGTTCCACTTCCGTTGATTCCCGATAGACAAGGTTCTTCCCATTGATGTAAATAGGCAAGCCCTATTTTTAACGTGTTCCCTGCTTGACAAAAACCAAATTCTCCTTTGTTTCGATTTACTTTACACATTCTAGGACAAAGGGTACAACAATCTAAAATATCAGACATAACAAAGACCTTCTTTCTATATAAATATAGCAAAAAGGGAAAATACTTGCAATTCTCCTTCAAAAAGACATATAATAGGATACACAAGAAACGAGGAAAAGATATGAAAATCGAAAAATATTCAACTTATTACATGGACCAAGCTGAGGTCTTTTACAACTGGATGAAAAAGTATGGCAAAAAGGAAGTGGAAAAGCTAGCATATAATCCCATCTTTGATGAACTGTTTTTTCATGAAATTGTACCATTACTAACAAAAGATGCTACCGTCATCACCAGTGGCAATGCCATTTATTTATGGAAAGATGTAGGAATTACCTCCCATTTTTGGACGTTTCATCAAACAGCCAATGCATTAGAGATGTTCTATTGTAAAAAAAACCCCGTACATCCTGAACAAGACGAAGTAAAAAAATACACGTTTCAAAAAGTGACACTCTCAAATGGTGATACCCTTGTGAAAGTAATCATGACCGAAGAGAAAAAAGAAGGAATCAAAAATGAAGTCGCATACTTCGATTCCGACGGAAGAGAAGTACAAAGGACCACCCGTTATAAAAATAATCAAAGCGAAAAAGAGCAAGTAGAAACGTTTGAACTTGGTTTGTTTCACGGAAAAATCACAGGCCAAATTTATCCTGAAGTATATATGAGACATACCAATCAAAAAGGTTATAAAGTATATCGCTTACAACATGGATTAGATCATAGATTCTTAATAACCAATGAAAATAGAGCAATCGAAGGCGTTTGCCAGTTTCAACCATTCCAAACAATCGAAAACTGTACCGATATTAGAAAAGGAAAAGGCTATTACTATAAGAGTTTAAAGATCAAATAAAGAGAAAATCCCTCTTCCTAGTTTGACAAACAAGAAAAAATAGCGTATGATAAAAACATAGAATAGAGGAGGGAAAACCTTTGTTTGCATACAATGAAGGGAATGTGCTATAATTAGTTTGTAGTTGTAAGACACTGATGGTGATAATTCACTGGATATTGTTTCGTTTCTTTTCTCCTTTTTGATAATGGGATTTGGAAGGTACGAAAAAATTGATCCATTATAGAAAGAAGGAGGAGTACCGATGAACGAATTTCAGGATAAAACCATAAAATGCGTTGATTGTGGTGAAGAGTTTACATTCACTGCGGGAGAACAAGCTTTTTATCAAGAAAAAGGATTTACCAATGAGCCAAAAAGATGTAAAGCATGTCGTGATAAGAAAAAAGCCCAACGGGAAGAAACAAGGAGAGACTAAACTCTTCTTTTTTTGATCCATATATTATATAATAAAGACAGAAAGAAGGTTTTTTATGAAGTATTATTGTATTGGTATCAAAGGATCAGGCATGAGTACGTTAGCCCAAATTTTATATGATTTAGGAAATGAAGTTTTAGGTTATGATGATG
>CANTWQ010000088.1 GCA_947853365.1 uncultured Bacilli bacterium | reverse complement strand
TCACTTAACCACATTCTTAATCGATAATCTTTGGTTAAGTTGTGCACCGTTGGATTGATTGTTCCTTGATATAAGGTTTTCCCTTTCATGCCTTCGATACTTGTTTCTCCTAATTTATTATAAGTATTGATTGCTTGATTGTTAATCGGATCTGTTACTTCTGTTTCCGTCTCTCCTACTTCGGTTAAATAAACTTTGACAACGTTTTCATCTAATGTAGAGGTATCATTCTTTTCTAACATGATTTCATAATAGATCGGTACACCAGTGGTTGTTGCTCTAATTTGAAAATCAAACACACCACTTGCACCTGTTAAAGCTTTCCCTTCTGTATCTGACATAGGAAGCGCATTGGTTAAAGCAATACTATTTCCACTTGGTAAGTCCTCATCATAAACAAAACTTAATGTTCCTGTTTCGACAGTACTTGTTTCTTGACCGGTTCCAACATAATTAAAAAAGGCAAAACTAACACCAATCGTCACTAGTAGTAAGGCAATCACAAGAAGACTTGTCATCACTATTTTTCTTTTGTTTTTCATGCACTTCTCTCCTATTCTCTATCTAAATTCTACCCTCCCCCAGAACATTTGTCAAGTAAAAATTTTGCCTTATTTTTCAAGGCTTTTGTGATGCTTTTCGCATTTTTAACAATTAAAAAAACAACTACGATCTTAACTTCGTAATTGTCTCTTGAAAGTTATCACTATGAATGATACAAGACCCTGATACTAAAATATCGACATCTTTGACATAGTCTTTCGTTTCTAAATTGATTCCTCCATCGACGGAAATCAAAACTTTTAATTTTTCTTCTTCGATTTTTTGCTTTAACTTGGCAAGTTTCACTGTCGTTTCTAACATAAATTCTTGACCGCCCATTCCAGGTTCAACAGCCATCACCAACACAAGATCAATTTTTTCTAAATAAGGATAGACCTTTTCAATATCTGTATGCGGTGATATTGCCAGACCTGCTTTAATGCCATAACGATGAATCAGATCAATATAATCAAAGAGTGGTACATCAATTTCGATGGGAATGGTAATAAATTCACAATTGAGAAGTGCAAAATTACGAATATCTTTGCGAGGATCTTTTTCCATCAAATGAACATCTAATCGCTTTGATGTATATTTATAGATATTTTTTAATTCTTTAAATGGCAAAGATTTTTGTCTAACAAATTTCCCATCCATGACATCGACATGAATATAATCGATATCGGTTACATTTAATTTTTCTAAATCTCTTGAGATATAATGACTCGATAAAAAAGAAGCCGAGATTTTCATGGTTTCACCTCCTGCAATAGTTTGGCATAATGAAGATAACGACTCTCCATAATTTCTTTTCTTTCCACTTGTTCTTTTACGTTACAATGATCTTCCTTGATATGCATACAATCTTGATATTTACATTCGCGTTTTCGAAATTCCGGAAAACTATCTCTGATTTCTTCTTTCGTAAAACTTGAAAAGTCGAAGGCAGAAAATCCCGGGGTATCCAATACTTTTCCACCGAAAAGATCGATCAATTCGACATGGCGCGTCGTATGTTTTCCTCTTCCTAGCGCATAAGAAATTTCTCCAGTTTCTAGTTGAAGAGAAGCATCTAAAGCATTTAAAAGAGAACTTTTGCCTGCCCCAGTCTGCCCTGTAAACACGCTAGTTTTTCCTTGGAATAGAGATTTTATTTTTTCTACTTCGGTATTTTCTAACACCCTATATCCCAGATGTTCATAATAACGAAATAACATTCGGATTTCTTCTTGTCTTTTGCTAGAAATTAAATCCATTTTCGATAAAACAATCACTGGTATCACATGATAATATTCCATCACTACCAAAAATTTATCGAGTAAAAATAAAGAAAGATCAGGATCCTTGACAGAGGTAATCAAAAATCCTTGATCAATATTACTAACACTAGGACGAACCAAGGCATTCTTCCTTGGTAACACTTCTGTGATCCAATTTTGACTCGTATCGACCATCACATAATCTCCGACCAAAGGAATGAGTTTACTTTTTCGAAATAGTCCTCGACATTTACAAGGAAGTACTTTCCCTTCAATTTTCACATAATGGGTATCACTAATAATCTTGATAATTTGTCCTCTCATAATCCCCCTTAACTTGTTTGACTGTCGTCCTCTTCAGAAGTTGTATCTTCTTCAGTATCCGCTTCTTCGCGTGATGGATCTCCACCTGGATTGGTAACCGATGCTGGTTCAGTCGCGACGACGATTTTAAACGTAGAACCGGAAACGATTGGTGTTTTTGGTGCTCTTGATTGACTGATGATCATACCAGGCGTATATTGACTTGTTTCTTGATATTCAATCGTTAAAGTAATGTTATATTGATTACAGAAATTTTGCACATCCTCAACGGTCCAACCTTCTTCGACCATATTTGGATAACCATCGACAATGTTTGGAATATAAAGCGTAATTTCATCGCCTTCCGCAAGTTGTACTCCCGGTTCCACACTCTGATCAACGATTTCTTGTTCATCATATTCTTTCGACATATCGACATCTTTCTTTTCAATCTTTACTTTTAAATGATACATCGTTTCTAGAATGGTTTGAATTTCAATATAGTTTGCGCCAGTATAATCTTCTACGGTATAAACTTCTTTGCCAAGCGATTCATAAATCGTAATCAAACTTCCCTTTTTAATGCTTCTACCTTCTTGTGGTTCCGTACGAATGACTTTCCCTTTTTCCACTTCACTCTGCTCTTTTTCAATATTGACATTTACTTCAAAACCAGCATCTTTCAAAACATTTTCAGCATCAATGACACTCATCCCTGCGACATTTGGTACTTTGACATCGGGAATTTTCGTAATCATTGGAATAATTAAGAAAATGGAAGCAATCACTAAAATAATAATAGCAAAAATACTAGATAACACCCAGATAACCGCATTACTTCGGCGCATGCTCTTATCCTCTTTGATATCTTCTTCAATATCCGAAGTATCTTCCGAAGCATC
>CANTWQ010000087.1 GCA_947853365.1 uncultured Bacilli bacterium | reverse complement strand
ATGATGGATTTTCAACATCCCGATTTTTCCCATCTTTCAGGTATTTTCTTAACCAAAGTCAAAGCTTTTTACGAACAACCTTTGATTCAATCATTAAAGAATGCGAAATTCTATCAAGAGTTTGCTTTTATCGATGATTATCAGCAACAAGGTATCATCGATTTAATGA
This sequence comes from uncultured Bacilli bacterium, assembly GCA_947853365.1. Taxonomy (GTDB): domain Bacteria; phylum Bacillota_I; class Bacilli_A; order RF39; family UBA660; genus Faecenecus. The sequence goes on along the minus strand of CANTWQ010000087.1, from coordinate 3,305 downwards.
TCGAAGATCAAGATACGATCTATTGTATCGATTATAAATTAAAACATATTGATGATCCACTTTATCAAGAACAGTTACATGGTTATCAAAAATATCTCTTTCAAAAACGGAAGAAACCAGTGAAGTTGTATCTTTATTCCATTTTGGATGAAACACTTGTTCCCATTTCGTAATGGGAACTTTTTCATCTCTTTTGCTTCTTTTTCTTGATAAATATTGACAAAGCGGCAAATTTACGGTATAAATGTAAAGTATTTGGAAAAGGGGAGTCAATATGGAAAAAGTTTACGTTTTTGGACATAAGAAACCGGATACTGATTCAGTATGTGCCGCGATTTCTCTTGCTTACTTAAGAAAACAGATGGGAATGAATGCCGTTCCGGCAGTACTGGGCAGTATCAATCGGGAAACAGAGTATGTTTTAAATTATTTTGATGTCGATGTTCCAAAGTATTTAAATCATGTACAATTACAAATTAAGGATGTCAATTATCATAAGGGCTATATGATTCATGAAAATGCCTCTATTTTAAATTGTTATCATTATATGATGGATCATGGGATTACTGGTATTCCTCTTGTTTCTGAAAAGAACAAATTGACAGGTTTGGTAACCGAAAAAATGCTGGTAAAAGAGTTGGTCGGAGGTAATTTTACACATCTATATACAACCTACGATAATATTAAGGAAACATTAGAAGCAGAAGAAGTGTTGAAGTTTGATACGGAAATTACAGGGGATATTGCGGTTGCCTCTTATCGAAGTACGACATTTTTAAATCAAATCTTCTTGAAACCAGATAGTATCTTGATTGTTGGAGATCGTCATAGTATTATTGAATATGCGGTTCAGTCGAAGATCAAGTTATTGATTGTAGTTGGAAGTGGCGAAATCAAGGATGCCCATTTACAAATTGCCAAAGAAAATCATGTCAACATTATTCGAACACCTCTCGATACATTTCATACGGCCAAATTGATTGGACTTAGCAATTATGTAAAAAATATTACATATAAAAATACGCCAGTATGTTTTGAAGAGACCGATTTATACAATGATTTTTTGGAAAAAAGTAAACATTTACGGCATAATAATTATCCGGTCATTGATAAGAATGGTACTTGTTTGGGACTCATTCGTGTTACGGATATCACAGCGAAGCATCGCAAAAAAGTAATTTTAGTTGATCATAACGAGAAAGAGCAAAGCGTGAATGGATTAGAAGAAGCAGAAATTTTGGAAATTGTCGATCATCATAAAATTGGTGATTTGACAACGGCCGCACCAATCAATTTTCGTAATATGGCAGTAGGTAGTACCAACACCATTCTTTATTTCCTTTATCAAGAAAACAAGGTAGAAATTCCAACATCTATCGCTGGATTGATGATGAGTGGTATTTTATCTGATACTTTGAATTTAACCAGTCCAACGACTACGACTTTTGATCGGATGGCTATTTCTACTCTTGAAAAGATTGCTTGTGTTCCACATGAGGCGTATGCGATGGACATGTTGAAAGCCGGTACTTCGTTAGAAGGAAAAACGATCGAAGAAGTTATCTCGACGGATTTAAAGGTATTTCCAATTTCTTCACGAGACATTGCCATCAGTCAAGTACTTACCTTTGATGTATCAGAAATCATCGAAAAGGATCATAGTTATTTACAAACGTTAAAAGAAATGATGTTGAAAAATCATTATGATGGTATGGTTTTAGCGGTTACCGATATTTTGAAACAAGGATCTTACATTTTCTATACAGATAGTATGCATGATATTTTAATGGATGCTTTTGCATTGACAGACATCAAGGAAGGCTTTTTCCTAGAGGGATGTGTCTCTAGAAAGAAGCAGATTGTTCCGTCAATCGTCGATGCCATGGAAAGATAAATCATAGGACAAGGAGACTTGTTCTTTTTTTGTTAAAATTCACCAATTTTACCAAAAATTACCAGCAAAATCGACAAAGAAAATGAGGTATAATGAAAATGGAAAAAACATCAAAAAAGCCTCCAAAACCCTTGAAAAATAAGTAAAAACTTTTGGGGACTTTGTCAATAATTTGGACACATTTTAGAGGGGGTTTTTGCTAAAAACATGAATTTTTTCAAATTCAATTGGTGATAAATACCCGATGGAAGAATGAATTCTTTTAGGATTGTAAAACCCCTCAATGTAGTTGTGAATGACCCTCTGTGCATCTTCAAAAGTATATAAAGTTTGTTGATAAATACACTCTTTTTTTAAAGAAGCATGAAAGGATTCTTGAGCAGCGTTTTCATCACAGGAGTGATTTAAAGAAGTGTAACTAAAGACCATATGATGTTTTGAAAGATAAGCCCGATAGATTTTAGAACGCATTTGTGATCCTTTATCGGAATGAACAATGAGACCAGGGGGAGGATTACGAGACTGAATGGCTTGTTCTAAAACGATAAGAATTTGTTTTGTTTTTTGTTGATCGAATAATCCCCAAGAGAGCACACGTTTAGAAAAGTAATCAATGAAAGTAATAAGATAGAAAGTACCATCATGAACAGTATGAATGTAAGTAATATCGGTTGTCCAAACTTGGTTTATTCTGGTAATATCAAGATCCTTGATTAAATTAACAATAAGAAGTTTTTCATGTTTTGTAAGATTAGAAGTTTTCTTAGGAAATCTTTTGGATACAATGCTTTTAATACCAAGTAAAACCATACATCTGGAAACAGTAGAAGTAGAAATAGAGAAACCCTTTCGAATTAAAACAGCAGTAATTTTGGGGGCACCATAAATGCCATTAGAAGAGGCATAAATGAGGACAATTTGTTGATAAAGATGAATTTTATTTTTTTCTACTTGAAGGTGAATTTTAGACCAATAGTAGTAGGAGGATTTGTTGATTTCTAGGGTGCGAAGAATGAAATTCAGAGGATAGGAACGAGACAGAATAGAAATTGCTTCATATGTTTCTATTCCCTTTTTGCCAACAAGGTAATCGTTTTTTTTAGAAGTTCATTTTCTTTTGCAAGTTTTGCATTTAATTTTTTAAGTTCTATCAATTGTTTTTCTTTAGAGAGATAATTTTCATCAAAGACATGATGATCTTTGTTGTAAGCAGTAACCCATTTTTCTAGAGTTTTAATAGGAATGTCAAATTGTTGAGCAGTAGCAAGCGTAGAATGATTTTCATTCATGATTAGATTTATAATCATAGATTTAAAATTACGATTATAAGTATGTCGCATGAGACAGCATCTCCTTTCGTGATTATTATATACCCCCCTTATCTATGTGTCCAAAAAAATGATAACATCTC
>CANTWQ010000086.1 GCA_947853365.1 uncultured Bacilli bacterium | reverse complement strand
GTTCCAAGGAATGCTGATAAAAAAATAAAACATATCAAAAACGGAACGAAAGAATTTTTTCCATTGCCAATGTTTGAGATAAGAAAGAATATGAATAAAATTTAAATCTATATTATGACGATTGACTACTATTTTTTCAAACTCATTAAAAGGAATATTGGTGTTGGAATAGTTAAACACACTGATAATTTTGATTTGATAGTCATCTTTCAATAAATTTGCAAGCTGTACATAGGAAGAAATAAGTCCTCCTTTATGAAGCGAAGGAAGTTGTTCAAAGATAAAATATAATTTCTTTATAAGAATCACCCCACATCTTTACTTCATTATAGTGAAGGAAAAGGGAAAAAGTCAAGAAAAGCATGGATTCATTTTCAAGAGTTTGGTTGACTTGGAACATTTGAAAAGTATATAATATTTTTAAAAGGAAGTAGAGTGAAAGATGAAGTTATTTACAGTGGGACCGGTTATGATGTATCCAGAAACTATGAATATAGCCGGAAAACAATTACCTTATTTTAGAACAGAAGAATTTTCTCGTATCGTATTAACAATCGAACAAAAAATAAAAGAGGTCGTCAATGCCAAAACAGACAGTAAAGTAGCATTATTAACAGCGTCAGGAACAGGGGCAATGGAAAGTGTTATCATGAATAGTTTCGATGAGACGGACCGTCTTTTAATTATAAATGGCGGAAGTTTTGGCAATCGTTTTTGTGAACTAGCACAAATACATCACATTCCATATGATGCGATTGATATTCCATTTGGGGAAGAACTAACAGAAGAAAAATTATTTGCAATCGATGGAAGTCAATATACAGCTTTTGTTGTCAATCATCATGAAACATCAACGGGGCAACTTTATGATATCAAAATGATCCAAAGATATTGTCAAAAATATCAATTGTTTTTGATTGTCGATGCGATTAGCTCTTTTTTGGCCGATTCAATTTCGATGGATGAGGATGGTATTTCATGTTTAATTTTGTCTAGTCAAAAAGCATTGGCATTAAATCCAGGATTGTCAATAGTGGTGGTAAATTCGTTATTTTACGAAAGAAAGATAAAAAATCGTCCTCCAAAAGGAATGTATCTAGATTTAAATCTTCATTTTAAAAATATGGAACGAGGTCAAACACCCAATACGCCAGCAGTAGGAGTGATATTAGAACTTGCCGACCGTTTAGAAAAACTGGATTACCAGAAAGAAATGGAAGAAATTAAGAAACGTGCCAATTATTTTCGTGAAAGAGCAAGTAAATTAGAAGTGATATTGCCGAATTATCCGTTATCGAATGCCTTAACACCGATAATCTTACCAAAACAGAATGCTACCGCGATATTTGAGATATTAAAAAGACAAGGTCTCATGGTAACACCTAGTGGTGGCGATTTAAAAGATAAAGTTTTAAGAATCGGTCATTTAGGAAATTTGACACTGCAAGATTATGATCAGTTATTGATGGCATTAGAAAAAATAATGAAAAAAGAGAACCCAAGGGCATAAATAGCTGTGATATAGAAGAAATATTTTTTTAGAAATGAAGGAGACAATAAAATGAGAGTAATTTTAATGGCCGCAGGCTATGGAGGAAGAATTAGTGATTTTACGAATAAGCCAAAAAGTCTTTTAGAAGTCAATGGACAATCTATTTTGAGACATACGGTAGAGATGCTTAGGAAATATGGAATTGAAGTATGTGTAGTAGTTGGTTATAAAAAAGAAATGATTCAAAAGGAATTAGAAGATTTACCAGTTACTTTTGTAGAAAATCCGTTTTATCGAATTACCAACAGTATAGCATCCTTATGGCTTGCACGTAATTATTTGAAATATGATGATGACATCATTCTAGGAAATGCAGATGTATTTTATCGAGAAGAAACACTGGAATTATTATTACATACGCCAAAAAGCAAAAAAAATGCGGTATTATTATCTGATCGAACCAGAACCCATGTAGGAGATTACTTTTTCGCTTGTGATAAAGATGATACGATTAAAAAGTACGGAAAAGAACTTGCCGAAAAAGAAAGGACTTGCGAATATGTTGGAATTGGAATCGTAAGAAAAACATTTCTTCCTATATTCTTAAAGCAATTAGAGACATTGGTTGATCAAGGCGAATATCATTTGTGGTGGGAAAATGTATTATATTCCCTAAACGAACAATATCCAATCCACAGTCACGATGTAGAGGGAAGAATGTGGGGAGAAGTAGATACTGTTATAGATTATCAAAACATATTAAAAAAAGAATCTGCCACAAAATGCCATAAATAAAACAAGAAGAAGAACCCCTTCTTCTTTTGCGATAAGGAATCGATTGTGTTATAATCGTTTTAAGGGAGGATAGGTGAGTTATGAAAAAGGTTATTATTCCAATGGGATATATGGGATCGGGCTCGTCTGCGATTACAGACTTTGTAAGTGAAATCAACGGATATGATAATCCAACCCAGAATCAGGAGTTTGTTTTCTTGCACTGCCCAGATGGATTGTTTCAATTGGAAGATGAATTACTGGTGGGCAACAATATCTTTATAAGCGATGAGCAATTGCGGAAATTCCGTGATAGAATGCAAGAGTTATATAACAAGAAATTTTGGTGGCCAGGAAATTATAAAAATAGTGTTGGTCCTGATTTTATGAAGTATGTAGATACATTTTTAGATGAAATCATCGATTTCAGAATAGATACGTATTGGTATATGACAGAGCGACCTATCAATCTTCGGATGAAAATATTGCTGTTTTTACAAACTTGTGTGAATTGTCTTTTTTCTAAAAGAGTGAGTGCGAAGCCAGTTCTTTCTCGTAAAGGAATGATTTTAGCATATCCAAGTGCAGAAAAGTTCTATGGAGCCGCACGGAGATTCTTACAGCAAGTAATTGATCAAATTGGAAATGGTGATACAATTATATTAGACCAATTACTATTACCACATTATCTATATCGTATGGAAAGATACTTTGCTCCGGGAGAAGCCAAAGCCTTCATTGTCGATCGAGATCCTCGCGATATTTTCATTATGAATAAATATATTTGGCCACAACAACATGCCCAAGTGCCATATCCAACAGATGTTCATCAATTTTGCGAGTTTTTCAAAAAGATCCGTGAAATAGAACCATCCACCAAAAATGAACAAGACGTTCTATATTTACATTTTGAAGATCTTGTTTATCATTATGATAGTACACGCACTAAAATATATCATTTTTTAGGAATTACGGAAAAAGATCATGTTAGGTTAAAAGAACGTTTTCAACCTGAAATTTCACGCAATAATACACAGCTATTTTTAAATATGCCAGAATACAAGGATGAAATTGCTGTGATTGAAAGCGAACTGGCCGAGTATTTATACGATTTTCCAGAGCCAGTAAAGCAATTGGATCGTAGCGCATTATTTTAGTAAAGTTGAGGTGTTTTATGGTAGATATCAGTGTGATTGTACCAGTTTATAAGGTAGAGCAATATATTATTCGCTGTTTAGAATCAATTTCAAAACAGACATTCGCCAACTTTGAGATTTTAGCAATCGATGATGGTAGCCCTGATCATAGTGCCGATAAAATAAAAGAATATCAGGCGAAAGAATCACGTTTACAATATTATTACAAAAAAAACGGCGGATTAGGAAGCGCTAGAAATTACGGAATTCATCGTGCCAAGGGGAAATATATTTGTTTTATCGATAGTGATGATTATATTGATCCTTACTATTTAGAAAAATTATATCAAGAAGCCGTGTCAACAAATGCTGATATCGTTTGTTGCGCATTACAACAAGTAAACGATTCTACAATCATAAATGTATTACCGGTGGATGAAGAAAGCATCTGGTCATTTGAAACACCATCCGCATGTAATAAACTTTTTCGCCGACAGCTATTTGTGGATAATCAAATCTACTTTCCAGAAGCATTATGGTATGAAGACTTAGCAACCATTCCTAAATTGTTGATGATTGCCCATCGTGTTGCGATCATCAAAGAACCATTGTACAATTATTATGTAAATGCGCAATCAATTACTCATACTTACACCAAAAAAGTAATGGATATGGAAAAAGTATTGCAAACACTTCGGACATTTTACGAGCAAAAAAAATTAGAACAGTATTATTACAATATGGAGTATATCCATTTGTATGCAGGAATTATCAATACTACCTTTCGAATGCTATCATCGAATCTTTTTTCGAAACGAGAAGTTCGAGATTGGATTTATAAAATAGAGCACATTTACCCCAATTGCTATCGAAATCCTATTGCCAAAAAGAGATTTTCGATTAAATTGAAAATTTTTAAGATATGCGTACAAGTAAAGGCAATTGGACTGTTAAAAATACTTGTAAAGATAAAGAGGTGAAAAAAGTGGATAAAGTGAGCATTATTGTTCCATGTTACAATGTGGAATCCTATGTTGATACGTGTCTTTTATCACTGCAAAAACAAGATTATCCAAATTTAGAAATACTGATGATAAATGACGGTTCTACAGACCATACAAAGGAAAAGTTACAAGCATTTGCTAAAAAAGATCGGCGTTTTCATTATATAGAACAAGAAAATGCAGGAATAGCTAAAGTTCGCAATACAGGAGTTGAAAGAGCAACTGGGAAATATCTTTGTTTTGTGGATGGAGATGATTTTGTGGAAACTTCTTATGTTTCGAAATTATATTCCGCCATACAAGATAAAAAAGTTCCTATTGCCGTATGTGGATTTAAAAGAATCTATGACAAGAAAGAAACAAAAACGATAATGACTGCAGAAACTGTACAACTATGTCGTTATCCTGCAGTATGGAACAAAATGTGGGAAAGACAAATTTTCATTGAGAACAATATCAAGTTTCCTGTTGGCAAATGGTTTGAAGATTTAGAAGTGACTACTAAACTATTATTTTTATATGATTTTACAGTAATAGAAGATTGTCTATACAATTATCGTCAAAATAATCAATCTATCATGCATACTTATGACAATCGGATTTTTCAAGTATATGATGCGTTGGAAGAAATCGAAAAATTCGTGAAAGCCAAAAATATTGAAGATAAAAAATATGAAATTTTAGAGTTTATCTATATTTATCATATTTTAATTGGGTTAACTTTTCGAAGTAGTTACCATACTGCTTTCAATTGGAAAATGCTTGAAGAAATTGTAAAAAAAGCAGAGAAAAAATATCCCAAATGGTGGGGAAACAAATACTTAAAAAAAGCTTTGCCCAAAAGTTATATTATTTATTTATATATGTTGAAGCATCATCATTGGAAAATCCTATATCACTTATTGAAACATTTTCATCAATATGCGTATTTATAAGAGGTGGCTATGAAAAAAAATAAAGTTTTAATTGTAATTCCAGCTTATAACGAAGCCGAAAATATAGTTGGTGTTATAAATGACATAAAAAAACATTGTAATTATGATTATCTTGTCATCAATGATTGTTCTAAAGATAGAACGTTAGAAATCTTACAAGAAAACAATTATAATTATTTATCGCTTCCAGTAAACTCTGGGTTAGCAGGAGTAGTACAAGCAGGTTTTAAATATGCTTATAAACATGATTATGATATTGTCATTCAATTTGATGGCGATGGCCAACATCGAGCCGAATATTTAAAAGCAATGGTAAAAAAAATCGAAGAAGGTTATGATGTGGTGATTGGTTCACGGTTTGTGACCAAAAAAAGAAGTAGAAGTTTAAGAATGATTGGCTCTAGAATGATTACTGCTGCTATTTTTCTGGTAACCGGTAAAGTAATCAAAGATCCGACTTCTGGTTTAAGAGCATATTCTAGAAAAGTAATTCCAGAATTTGCACTGGAAATCAATTACCCGCCAGAACCAGATTCACTATCTTATTTATTAAAACGTAAGTTTAAGATTTCGGAAATTCAAGTTGAAATGAGTGAACGTATCGCTGGGACAAGTTATTTAACGCCACTAAAATCCATGGATTATATGCTTAAAATGATTATTTCCATCTTATTGATACAACAGTTTAGAAAGAGGTAGATACTATGACACTATTGTTACAAGTGATGCTTATTGTTTGTTCCATTTTAAATTTTCTATATACAATTTACCAGATTAGAAAATCAAAATTAAATATCAATGATTCTATTTTTTCAATCTGTTTTTCTATCTTGCTAGTTTTGATGAGCTTGTTTCCACAAGTGATAGTATGGTTATCAGAAAAACTAGGTTTCTATAGTGCTTCTAATTTTGTTTTGGTGTTTATTGTATTTATACTTATTGTGCAAATACTGAAATTGCAAACAAAAGTATCTATGTTAAGTGAAAAACTCAAGGCCTTAAATCACTATATTGCGATTGAAAAGCATGATGAGAATAAGTAGGTGAATTATGATTAAACTATGCATTTTTTCAGTTCTTTTTTTGGCATTCATTACTTTTTCATCTTATAATATAGGTATTTTTTGCCTTGAAAAAGCAAATGTAAAATGGAATAAATATTTACAAATTCTCATTGGGTTTATTGCAATCATTGCCATGTTCCAAATTGCCTTCTATCCCGCCATGTGGCTGCAATTATCGTCCGGTTATTTAATCATTACTGGAAGCATTCTCTTTGCTCTTATGCTGATTTATGACTTGTATCATATAAAAAGGGTGAAAGATTTACTTACGGATAAATGGTTTTGGGTATGTTTACTAGTGGCCTTTATATTGTTTGTGACTTATATGAAGATAACACCGCATAATTATTGGTATTTTGATGATAGCTTTTACTTGCCACATATCTATGAAAATGCCTTTACTGATCGTATATTATCGGTGGAAGCACGCAGTGGCTTTGCCGTAGACAAAATTAGTAATCTGTATAGCTATCAAGGATATTATTTGTTTGGTAGTTATTTGGTAGGTATCATGTCGATAATCAATGAAGTCATACCAATACATTTTCCTTATTTATCAGTTGTTTACTATTTTCTATCGGCAATTACCTTTATCATGCTAACCATGAGTATGATAGGACTCATGATAGAAATCACAAAAGAAAAAAAGAAGAGAGTTTTTTTTCTTGGTCTCTTTATCATATATACCATTTTCTTACCAATATCAGCAAACTTATTAAATACAGTCTATGTCAATGGATATACCGGTATTTTTGCACTGGCAAGTGTGATTGTTCCACTCATGATATATTGCGTTTTCCAATATATAAAGAAAGAACATAACTACTCTAAAATCTTAATGCTAATATTTTTTACAATGTTAAGTTATGCTTCCTTTTCTATGTTTTTGATTTTAATTACAATATATACACTGTTAGCTATTCAACTATGGAAAAAGGAAAAAATAGATCTCGATGGTTTTATTTTGATGTCTATCCCTCTTATGAGCTATATTGTTTCATTTATACTCCATCCATGGAATATAGGAATTATCATTGGCCAGTGTATATTGGCAATCATTTATGTTTTATATTATGTTTTCCGGAATCGTCTTCAAACGTTTGAAAAACCAATTTCATATTTATGTCGTGTTGTCGTAATTGCTTTTCCTTTCATTGCAGTAGTCGTATCTATCATATTGGCATACGTGAATGGAAGTGTAACTTCTATTACGCAGTATGCAACAGAATTAGCCAATGCGATATTACCCGTTTTTGGTGAGATTGATAAGCATTATGCATGGATTATTTCAACGCTATTTTACATCACTACTTTATTTTTGTTTGGTTATTTATTATATCATCAAATACGAAGAAAAAATAATCTAGTCTTATGGATATTGATTATTACGCTTGTCTTTTTTAATCCCCTTACTATCAATTTTATTGCTACATACATGACCGCGGACGTTTATATACGCATTATATTATTGATTTTAAATCCGATTACTTATTTTATGATATATGAATTTTTTATGGATCACTTTAAACTTTCTCATTACTATGCCGTTTTAGGTATTTGCCTAATCATAGGATCGCTACTGATTCAAGGAAAAGAAATTAAGTATCAAATAGATAGTTATGGTACACCAAATCCTATGTATCGCATGAATAATGACGAAGTAATAGCAACATCAAAAATCGAAGAGATTATGGAAAGAGAAAAAATCGATGCACCGATTTTGGCAACTACTTTATATAACGAATTTCGTCTTGTAAATCCTCATATAAAGATGCAATTCACTCGTTTGAACACGTTTATACCAGATGAGAATTATCAAGCGCCAGCATATCGGGATATTGTATTGCACGATTTTATTACTGGAAAAGTAATTGATCCTTATTTAGAAAAATACGGACCAACGATTATTGATATTATTGAGAAGCAGAACATTGATTTTGTAGTACTAAATAAGTATTGTGAACCGAGAAAAGAGGGCGAAGTAATAGACGAACGGAACATTTATTGTGATCCTCCAGAATTGTATCCAAATCGTACCTATTATGACGAAGCAAAAGCACAAGTAGATTTGTTTATGCAATCTTATGAAAAAATATTTGAGAACAGTAAATATATCATTTATTTCACCGGAAGGAGGCTCATAAATGAAAGCTAAAATGAAAGAGCAAATAAAGAAATTAGCCAGTAGAAAACTTGTGCGAAGTTTTATCGTTATTTTTACTGGACAAGGATTAGCGTCCATTCTGGGTTTATTAGCAATTCTTTTTATTGTCAATGGTATTGGTTCCGAACAGCATGGAATTATTGTTGTAACGCAAACGTATGGATTGATGTTTTATAACTTCTTTTCTTTTAAGACATTTCAGGGGTTGATTAAATATCTGACACATTCCCTAAAAAATAAAGATTATGGGCATGCCAAACTCTATATCAAATGGTCCGTTATTTTAGATATTGCTTCGCTTATTTTAACAGTAGTGTTTGGGCTTGTCTTAATGAATCTTGTCATTGAATGGATGGGATGGTCGATTGAAATCAAACCGTTTGTGACCATTTATATGATTGCATTATTATTCAACATTCAGGGCTCAACTATCGGGGTATTAAGAACGTTTGAAAAGTATAACTATGTTATTTTTGCTCAAATTGTAAGTAGTGCTGTACGCATGATTGGTTGGGGTATATTATTTTTGTTAAAGGGAAACTTAATGCAATATTTTATAATTGAAATAGTAGCAACCTTGACGAATAATTTCATGTTAATCATTTATAGTTTTTGGACATTAAAGAAAAATCAACTATTAGATTTTTATAAACAAAAATTAACATTTGATAAGGAGTTTATTTCATTTAATATTTATAGTAATCTTGCTTCTACCATCGATCTACCTGTAAATCAATTAACACAAATGATTATCAATAAGTATTTAGGATTTGCTGCGAACTCTATTTATAGTATTTTTGAACGATTAGGACAAATCATCAACAAATTAGGAGAACCTATCAACCAAATAATTTATCCGGAAATGAATCTTTTAATTGCGGATAAAGAATATGAAAGAGCAAAATCCATTTCGGATAAATTAAAAAAATTGATGGCATGTGTTTTTGGAGTTGTAGCCATGTTAGTTTTATTAACCAACCAAATATGGCTGGGATGGTTTATGGAAAATCCAACAGCCTATGTGTTTAGTTTTATTCTCTATCTTGCTTTTGTTTCTTATACCAATGGAACTGCTGGAGTCCACAATTTATTTTTAGCGCTAGGTTATATCAAATTTACAATTCCTATTGTACTGGCAGTAAATGTAGTTTATTTAATCGTTATTTTCTTTGCTGTACAAAATTTTGGCTTAAATGGCGTCATCGTATCTTACATTTTTCAAGCCTTTGCTGTAGTTTTTATAAAAGAACATATTTTAAGACGACACAAATTTACGGAGTATGAAAAACCCGTAAAAATCAAAAAGCAAAAACGGAGGAATAAACATGCCTAAAATATCTGTCATTATACCAATGCACAATGTTGAAAATTATATCAAAGAGTGTCTCGATAGTATCTTAAAACAAACGTTTCAAGATTTTGAAGTATTAGTAATCAATGATCAATCAACAGATCAAAGTCGGAACATTGTTCAAAGTTATATTGATGATGGATGCAAAAAGATTAAGATATTTGATGTCTCATTCGGTGGCCCGAGCAGGAGCCGTAATTTTGGTATTGCACATGCACGTGGAGAGTATCTTTATTTTATTGATTCTGATGACTTTGTCAAAAAAAATCTTTTCGCATATGTATTATCAGAAATGGAAAAAAAAGATGCAGAGATTGCTGTGTTTGATTCTTATGAATATGATAATGATGAAAAGAAAACAATACTAAAAGGTAAAAAACAAGCCGGAACGAATAATGAGTTAGACAATTGGATTATTTCTCCTCCAGCAGTATGGAATAAAATGTTTAAAAAGGAGTTATTTAATCGGACTGGAATTCTGTTTCCGGAAGATTTACTTTATGAGGACTTGGCAACATTACCGCGACTTTTTTTACAAGCCAAAAAAGTAATTTATTTAGAAAAAGCGCTACATTATTATCGGCAACGGGAAGGATCGATTATGAATAGTATCAATCGAAAACTATTTCATATGTATCCATCTTTACAAGTGTTATTAGAATTTTATCGGGACCATCAGGCGTTCGAAGCACACGAAGAAGCACTTTCACTGGTGACAGCATTAAATGTTTTTTTTGTTATTCGTACCTTGGCTATTTCATCTTTTATAGATAAATACCAAAAGCAAAAAGAAGGAATTAAATTTTTAATATCCTATTTTCCTAAATGGTATAAAAATGATCTGTATCGCCATTTGCCGTTAAAGACAAGAATTCACATGTGCATTATGAAATATCCATCCTTGTTAAAATGTTATAATCTCATTCGTAAAGGGGGTTATTAAGATGAAGAAAAGAATACTTTTTATTATCTGGTCATTTAGTTATGGGGGTGGGGCAGAAAAAATCTTATCATATCTTGTAAATCACATGGATGCCCAAAAATATAGTATTGATATACAGGAGTATTTGTATGCCGGTATCAAAGAAGAAAAGGTTGCACCTAACATCTGTGTACTTCCACCTATTATTGATGATAAACATGATTGTTTGCTTAAAAAATTTTTGATTCAAAAAACAGTATTTCACTTTCCACAGCTGATACGCTTCCTCTTTATTAGAAAAAAATATGATATCGAAATTTCTTTTAATTATATGATACCTACGTTTCTTTTAAAAAAGAATCAAAAAACAATTGCTTGGATTCATGGTGATATTTACGATTTAAAAGAGAATCGTAAATTAAGGAAAAAGCAAAAAAAATCATTAAAATCTGTAGACCATATTGTTACAATTTCACAAAATACTTATCAATCTGTTATAGATATATTTCCTGAATATAAAGAAAAAGTAACAATCATACATAACGGTTATCCTCTCGAAGAATATCGTAAGAAGGCTAAGGAAGAACAATTACCGAAAGAAGATCTTCCTGTCATATTGTTCTGTAATCGTTTAGACGAAAATAAAAATCCTTTTTTCTTAATACATGTCTTTGAACTTTTAAAAAAGCAACATATAAAATGCAAAGTAAAAATTGCTGGGACAGGTGTTTTAGAAAAAGATCTAAAACAGTATATTAGTAAACATAATTTGGAGAAAGAAATTGAAATGATAGGATACATAAACAATCCATATCCATATATTGCACAGGCAAAAGTAATTGTAGTAACTTCACACAGTGAGGGCTTTCCGACCATTTTAATTGAGGGTATGGCGTTGAAAAAGCCTTTTGTCACAACACCTGTTGGAGGAACGGAAGAATTATCACAAAACGGTAAAAACGGGTTAATTGCCAGTACAGAAGAAGAGTTTGCCAAAAATATTTTTATGTTGTTATCGAACGAAGAAAAATATCAAAGCATGAGTGCCAATTGTTCTAAAAACGTAGAACAATATTCTATTGATACGCAAATTAACCAATTAGAAGAACTTTTAGATGAGAGTGTGAAATCTTAATTGATGGAAAAACTAATTTGTATTTGAGATACTGACACGAGTTTATAAGAATTGATCTTTAAACGTTGAGAGGATGAACAAAAGTTTGTCCTCTTTTTCATTCTTAAGAGATCATGGTAAATGAGACATCACCAATTACTAATACTTAAGACATTATCATATACGAATCATACATCATGATAGATTCCCTTTTGTTATCTTGTACTTTTCGTTATTATATTTTATAATAGGGCTAGGTGATGACATGAAAAAGGTGGCTATTCTTGCACTCCATTTAGGTTATGG